>JAWJLM010000037.1 GCA_040191315.1 Bacillaceae bacterium S4-13-56
AAGGGCATCAGAGAGAAGCTTGTTAGTATCCTAGAACTCCACTGCTTTAGCTATGGGAGTTGTCAACTAATTATAAATTAGGTACTCTAGCGTCTTTCAAAAATATATCTTTCACCCACCATAATGCTTTAGAAGATGCATAAGCTGCCGGTGAGTTGTTTCGACATGTACTTATAGAAACAGAATCAGAAAGTGATAAAGAATTAGGAAAGAAGCTAAAGATGAAACGAGCAAAAAAGTTCATAGAAAGACCAAAGAAACCCATGAAACAATAAAGATTGATAAAAAAAGTCATGCGCCCTTCCATATTGTGATGTATTGAATAGGATATATCATCAATGGAAAAAGGAGGGTTACAAATGAGCGGAGGATATGGCGGCGGCTTCGCCTTAATTGTAGTATTGTTCATTCTGTTAATCATTGTAGGAACATCCTACGTTGGTGGTTACGGATATTAATTGATGGAAAGGGACAGAAAAATCTGTCCCTTTTTCATTGGTTTAATGGATAATTACAACTTTTCAAACACAACCTATTGAAAAAGAAAGGTTGAGTTTTGAATGGTTCATCGTTGGTTAGATCAATCTTCAAGTCTTCTATTTTTCTTTACGATCTACGCATTTTTTGGCTGGTGGATTGAAAATATCTATAATTTTTTTACTGTTGGTCATTTTTTAAAACCCAACTTCTGGGTTGGCCCTTTCAAACCTATGTATGGTGAAGCCCCTGTTTTATTAATTGTCCTTATATCCCCTAAAACCAGAAAAACAGTAGTTCTTTTTTTGTGTGCATTGGTTCCAACTATAGTTGAATACATTAGCGGAGCATTATTGGTATATTTTACAGATAGAAAATGGTGGGATTATTCTCATCTTCCCTTCCAACTTCATGGACATGTTTCCTTACTTTTTTCATTAGCTTGGATTATTTTGTCTCTTCTTTGTTTAAAGATCATTCATCCTAAAATCGTGATTGCCTTTCACTCGATCAAACCAGTTTGGACTAAATTCGTTCCATTTATCATCTTGTACTTTTTGTTAGAAACTTTTGTCGCAGTCCAACGATTCTCCAATAACCTAGATTATGTATTTAATTAATTTTCATTTTTCAGATCTATCTTTCCTTTCCTTCATGATAAAATAAGAACAAAATAGGTTAAGGGAAGTGGAAGAATGGAGGAAATATATCTAGATAATAGTGCGACAACGAAACCATATCCGGAAGTTGCTGAAAAAGTAATAGAAATGTTGACAAAATATTACGGTAATCCATCCTCTATCCATCGCCTTGGTTTAGAAAGTAAATCTGAAGTAGAAACAGCAAGAAAAAATTTAGCGGATTCCCTAGCAGTACACCCCAATGAAATTTATTTCACATCTGGCGGAACAGAATCCAATAACATTGCAATAAAAGGAGCTTGCTTGGCAAAGAGTAACATTGGCAACCATATTGTTACTACGGTTGCAGAGCACCCTTCCGTAACAAAAACGGTTCGTGATTTAAAAAGGCAAGGCTGGAAAGTATCTTATATCCCTGTACGAAATGGGAAATTAAATATTGAAAAGCTGGAAAATGCCATTCAAACGAATACCGTACTTGTTAGTACAATGTTAGTGAATAATGAGACCGGTTATATTTTTCCTGTTCGTAAAATAAAAGAGATCATAGAACGCAAAAACTCTTCAGCTCTTTTGCATTGCGATGCTGTACAAGGGTATGGGAAGCTTCCTTTTACAGCAGATAGCTTAGGAGCTGATTTAATCACTATAAGTTCTCATAAAATACACGGGCCAAAAGGAGTCGGTGCGCTTTATGTGAAGAAAGATACCCCTCTTTACTCTTTACATCTAGGGGGTGGACAAGAGCGAGGGCTACGTTCTGGTACAGAAAATACGTCATCTATCGCAGGATTCGGAGTAGCGGTTAAAAGAACTTTTGACAATATGGAGGAAAATGTTACTCATATTCGGGAAATTCGAGATTATTGTTTGGAAAGTGTACAGAATAAACTTCCCCAAGCAATCCTTCATTCTTCAAAATACGGAGCACCGCACATTGTTCACTTTTCTCTTCCTGGTTTTTTAAACAGTGAGGTGGTTACAGAATTGAGCAGGCAAAACATTTTTATATCAGGAGCAGCAGCTTGTAAGTCTAATCACTCTCGAGGTCCATCCATGTTAGAGTCCCTAGGGCTTACCCGTGAAATGGCAAATAGCGCATTAAGAATTAGTTTGTCCTATCAAAACACAAAAGAAGATATAGACCGATTGATAAATGGATTAAAACAAATTAACACACTTAAAGAGCTCGCTGAAAAGTGAGCTCTTTACATTTTTTCCCACAGTTATATTCCTTATAATTGAGAAAAATAGAAAAAACATCAAGAATCATATTAAAATGGGGTGAAAAAATGAAAAAAATCAATGTAGCATGGTTTTGCTTTTTATTGTTGTTAACGTCATGTAATGTAAATGAAAATGATCAAGGTCAGAATGAATTGAATAATGAAAAGGACAATATTTCTAGTTTAAGAACAGACTTGGATAGCAAAAATTATCCACATACTCAGCCTGTAAAAATTCAGGATGCTAAATATGAATTTAGAACCATCAATGGTAAAGGTCAAAATAATATCCAATCTCCAAATTTTCAAATGAACCAAAATCAAACTCAACAACGACAAGACTATTCAAGACTACAAAACACAAATAACATTCAAGCCAAGCAAAAAAATCAGCAACAAACACAAGAACAGATAACCAAAAAACAAAATAATCAAAACCAAAATGTGGATCAAGGTAAAACCCAAGAAAATAAAAATCAAACTACACAAGATAACAAAGCAAATAATAATTTTGTTCAATCTGTTATCGAATTAACCAATGTGGAAAGACAGAAGCAAGGTCTTCCAGTGTTAGAGGGATATACTGAATTAAGCAACGTAGCTCAAGAAAAAGCACAAGATATGAATCAAAAAGGTTATTTTTCCCATACTAGTCCTACTTACGGGTCACCATTCGATATGATACGGGATTTTGGGATTAATTATCAATCAGCTGGGGAAAATATCGCAAAAGGTCAGAAATCCCCTGAAGAAGTTGTGAATGCATGGATGAATAGTGAGGGCCATCGTGCTAATATTCTAGATAACAAATTTACACATATTGGAGTTGGCTTTGATCCAGGTGGAAACCAGTGGGTACAAATGTTTATTAAGAAATAAAAAGAAAAATAAAGTGAAACTTAAATCAGTGGCTGTCCCTCACTGATTGTTAGCACCAAGGGTATGACCTAAAGGCTCTTGAACCAATCGGACATTTACGGGCAGCCACCCATGTAGCAAGGTTCACCAACAAGGATGAAAAATTTATTGTTTTATTTTCATGAGAGTTTCTCACCACCTACTCTTTTCTTCTCACTTAAGACGTGAGGTGAGGGGGTATTACTGCCTGTTCATGCGGGATAAAAAGCGAGCCTCTATTTTGAGCGCTCGCTCTCTTCGATAAATTCATTTTATTCTTTCTCTAAAAGAGCTACACATTCCACATGAACAGTATGTGGAAATAGATCTACAGGCTGTACTACTTTCAATTTATAACCAAAAGGCTCCAATTCCTTAATATCTGTAGCAAAGGTTTCAGGGTTACATGAAACATATACAATACGATCTGGTTGGGATCTTCCTATTCTTCTCATTACTTTTCCACCGGCACCTGAACGTGGAGGGTCCAAAAGTAAAAGTTCGGGATGTCCAAATTCTTCAAGTATTTGATCAATCCCCTTTCTTGCGTCCTTAGCTAAGAAGTAGGTATTAGGTATTTCGTTATCCTTAGCATTTCTTTTTGCAGACTCGATAGAACTTTCCACAATTTCTATTCCTGCCATTTTACCTACACGATCAGCAAATGGTAATGAAAAAGTTCCAACGCCACAAAACAGATCAATCATTTTTTCTGACTTTTGCGGTTTCCCCATTTCAAGAGCCAAGTCAACGAGCTTTTGTGCTTGAACGGGATTTGTTTGGAAAAAGGTATCAAACCAAAGTCTATAACGGTAACCTGCCATTTCATCATTAATAAAGTCTCTTCCGTGTAATATATGACTTTTTTCAGATTGAGTACGATCCCCCCAGTCGGTGTTTTCCAACCACATTAAACTTTTAACTTGTGGAAACGTGGAAGTAATTCTGCTTACTAAATCATTAATTGGGACACTTAACTCACCTTCGGGTGGATCTGTTGCAAATAAAGCGAGCATTATTTCCCCTGTTGCGAAGGATTGTCGTACCATTAAATGACGAAGTAAACCCTCATGCGCATCTTTATCATAGCCTTTTAGATAGTGTTCCCTCGCCCATTGAGCCACTTCCATCGCAGCTTCAACCATTTCTTTCCCGGCAATCAAACAAGTCTCAAGAGAAATAATTTTACGCCAATTTCCTTGTTCATGTAGACCTAATTCACCTTCTGGAGAAAATGTGAATTCCATTTTATTTCGATAATGCCATTGATCATCCATTCCAATTGTATCTAGGACGAGATTGGTGTCAAAACCTTGAGAACCAATAGATTCTCTCACATGATCAGTTTTTTGTTCTAATTGCCCTTCATAGCTCCAGTGCTGCCACACACATCCTCCACATAGATCAAAATGGGGACATGGTGGGGTCACCCTTTCAGAATGAGTTTTCAATATTTCATCGGGCATCGCTTTCCATCTTTTACGATCAGGCGAATCCACAGTAACTCGAACTGTTTCACCAGGCAATGTTTGAGGAATAGTAAGTTTTAATTTTTTTGGATTTTCATTTCCCGTTTCACGCCAAACGACAGCTTGTCCAGAACCTTTTTTATCTAGTTGACGGATTTCGGCTTCAAAAACTTGACCAATTTCTGGTTTCATTCCTATCCCTCCTCGTAAATGGTTATATTCGCCAACAGGTTGTTCTCAAGTATATTGACTAGGCAACAATTCTTTTTTTCTATAACAAAATTTACAAAGGCTATCATACCAAACTTGATATTTCTTATCAATAAAAATATAAGTTTCGATTTTTGTTCATAGAGTATCCTCAATTCTTACCTATATTTAAAGTATAATAAAAGTGTTAATAAAGGATAGTTTTACCTTAAAATAAAAATAAAATTGGTTTAATTCATGGGGTGTATCGAAATGGGTATTTTAAGTAAATGGCTCGAAAGTTTAGATTATAGTTATGAAGTCCTTCAAACATGCACACGATATGCGAGTCATCGTTCTAAATGCCAAAAGTGTGCGGATTCTTGCCCGAAAGACGCCATCATTTTTAAAAATAATGTTCCAACCATTGAATATAGTCGATGTGACCAGTGTGGTGAATGCTTATCAGCTTGTCCAATCCAAGCTATCGCTGGAATTTTCCCTAAAAGAACGATAACACGAAGTCAATTAATTCTTTCTGGTGAGTTTACCCCTTCCACTAAGGAACTGCTTATTTACTATAAAAAAGGGATAAAATCAATCCTATTTACTGATGATTCTGTTTATAATCAATGTAAACAAGTACTTTCTGAAACAAATAAGACCTTAGACATTTTGAATGAGTCTAATTTTACTTTCGAAATTAAAAAATTGGATCCAAATACTGAGAGTCTTTCAAGACGAGAACTGCTCTTCCATTGGAAAAATGATTCTGAGCAAGTAATGAAAGAATTCACCCCTGCGAAATGGAGATTTAATCAAACCGATCTTGATTTACCAAGGCATTACCCTGATTACCAATTTGCAGAAATTACTTTAAATAGTGATAAATGTGTCTTGTGTAAGGCTTGTGAAAAACTATGTAACAAAAAGTGTTTAGAGATAAATGAGGATTACTTTTTAATAGATTCCCAAAGATGTAGTGCTTGTCAACTGTGTCAAGACATATGTCCTGAAAAAGCAATTTCAGTTTCGGAAAAAATTTCTAGGCATAATCCACTACAATTTAAAGTTTATAATAAAACATGCACTAAGTGTAATAATCCCTTTCAAACCATGTCCAACGATGAAACTACGTGTTTTATATGTGATAGAAGCTCTGATTTTTTAAAAGGATTTTAAAAGCAAAGAAGGACTAGCATTAGTTTTTTATCTAGCTAGTCTTTTTTGTGTGATTGAAAGGAAAAGCAAACCCAAACCATTTGAAGGTTTGGGTTTGCTTTTATAAAAATATTGAAGTGGAAATGGCTGCAGCTAATAAAATATAGCGTAGGATGAATCCTCCCACTAGTACTCCAGCTTCTGTCACAACAGTAGGAACTAGGTGTAGAACCCCCGTTGAAGTTGCAGCAACCTCTGCCTCTGCAGATTGTTTCTTAGATGATCTTCTTCCGAGTAATAATTCAATACCCTCAATAAGCATTGGTAGACCTAATCCAAATAACATGAGGCCTAACCAAAATAGAAGGCTCCAATTACCTGTGATAATGGACTTGATAGATAAATAAGCTACCTCATTAGCATTCATAGTTACATAGAACATGAAGAAGATGATAAGAACCTCTAGTGCTAATAAAACTAGATGTGTTTTCTTTAACCATTTTAATCCATGTGCTGCATGACGGTTAACAAGACTAGCGAGTAATACTGTAGCTGCTATTCCTGTAGACATTGCAGAAACTACAAATAAAATAGGTAGAATAGATGTGTTCCATAGAGGTACAGCTTTTACTACACCAATCAGTAATCCTGTGTAAGCAGCAGTACCTACTGCAAAGATAACACCGATGATATCAACAATTTTCGGAACATTCTTTTTGAAATATAGCATTACTGCTTTAAAAAGGGCTATCATCATAAATATGGAAAGGATGATTGTACCATTAGTCATCATTGAGCTAGGAAAGTTCACGAACAAATATATGAAACGTAACGGATCCTTTAGTCCTGCTTCTGCATCAAATACAAGTAATAATAACCCTATTCCAAGTAAGGCTGGAGCTAAAAAATATCCTGTCTTTTGAATAGTAGTTGATAATGGTGACTTATTGCTAACTACATAAGCAGTTAGGTACGCTCCTGCGCTCAGTCCTGCTAGAAATAAATACCAAGCAATAATTGTTCCCCATGCCATTTCTATCACCTCACATAATATATTTTAGGCTTAGTACCCAAATCCGGTCTTAGTAGTGCTGCTTTACGTGCAATAATTTCCTTGCTAATTGTACTATTTGGATCATCTAAGTCCCCAAAAATACGTGCAGAAGAGATACATGTGTTAACACATGCAGGAATATCTTCGATGTTTGATGATGCCCCTGAAGTTGCTTCTGCCTCACCAGAAGCGCCAGCCACAGCAATTACACCCTCGTAACAGAATTTACATTTTAAGACAACACCTGTTTCATGATGTTGAACACGTGCATCGTATGGGCAGGCAACCATACAATATTTACATCCAATACAACGGTCTTCATCTACCAATACAAATCCATGTTCTGTTTGATATGTTGCTCCTGTTGGACAGACCTCTTTACATGGAGGATTTTCACAGTGCTGACATTGAACTGGCAAAACTTGAAAACTCACATTTGGAAATTCCCCTTTTTCTATTGGATTTAAAGTTATAAATGATTCATCTTTTGGTAGATGATTTTGGTGCTGACAAGCTACTCTACATGAATAGCACTCTGCACATTTAGTTGTATCAATAAGCATTCCATAGCGTGCCATTAGCTTCTCACCTTCCTAACCTTGACAATGTTTTCATGTGCCATATTCGTACCACCGATAGGGTCGACTTGATACGGTAAAAAATCTAAATAGCTAAATCCAACCCCATTAGCCGTTTTTAAATGTTCAGAAAATCTTCCGTAGCCAGATGGTACATATACAGCTTCTGGATGAAGACGTTCAGTTACCTTCACTCTTACCTGCTTTGTCGCAACGTCATTGTAAACTTCTACTAAGTCTCCATCTTTTACACCGAACAATTCTGCTTTTCGAGTATTGATCCAGAGACGTTCACCGTTAGTTGTTTCTGTAATAGCCATAAGCTCGGGAATATCTGCTGTAAAAGTTTGAGAGTGGTAACCTTGCTTACCAGTAATAAGACGAACGGATTCTCCAATAGGTTTAACACTTGGTTCCATCCATTTTACAACTGGGCTAAATCCTGCTTTTTTATAGGCTTCACTTAAAAACTCTACTTTTCCAGAAGGAGTTTTTAAAGTTGGAACCGTTCCAATTTTATTACTTAATGCTAAAGTAATAGTTCCACTGTCTCTTATTTGCTTCATAGAAAGATTAGCTGGTGCTAGGATAGCTTCGTTTAGTTCTTCTAAGGTAAAGTCAAAATATTTACCTAATCCCATTTCTTTAGCAAGTTCTGTAAAGATTTCATCTGATCCTTTTGTTTCTGGATGGATTTTCTCAATTGCCCGTTGACCAAAAACGTAAGTACCCACATCAGCGGAAATAACGTGATCTCTTTCCAAATAGGAAGATTCAGGTAATACATAATCTGCAAGTAACGCTGTCTCAGACAATTGGACATCGATTACAACCATAAGCTCTAAAGCATTTAACCCATCTGTCATATACTCTGGATTCGAATAATTACGTACTGGATTGGTATGATTGAATATGGCAGCTTTAATTTTTCCTTGTTTAGCTTTTTCCGGAAGTACTACTGAGACTCCATGATTGGTAGGTACCAACTTAAATTCAGCATCCACTCTTTCTATAGTGGATGGTTGAGGAGTAGGACCTGCTATTGTTCCTAGTTCTGGTTTTGCTTTAAAAACGAGTCCACCGCTTTGTTGAATATTTCCTAATAAAGCATTAAATAATGCTACAGCTCTGGCGGCTTCTGCACCATTTGAATAAGTAGCACCGAATGCACCTCGCCATGATGGCTCAATGACCGCATTTGGTTTAAGAGCAGCCATATCTCTTGCTATTTCAGTTATTTTCTCAGCAGAAATACCAGTGATCTTAGAACCCCATTCAGGAGTATATTCTTCTAATGCTTTCGCATACTCCTCGAATCCAATCGAGTATTTTTCAACAAAATCTTTATCATATAAATTTCCTGTTACTAATACATTGGACATAGCAAGAACAAGTGCAAGGTCTGTTCCAGGACGAATGGCTACCCACTCATCAGCAAATGCTGCCGTATTATTTAGTCTTGGATCAACAATAACAACCTTTGCACGTCTATCCTTCGCAATAGCTAATTCTTGGATAGAAGATGGTTTAATTCCATCACCATAACTTCTACCTATAAATAAGATGTACTTAGAATTTTCAACATCAGCTGATGGTACCCCACCTAAAGTATGTTTAAAACCGGTGTCTCTTCCGTTTGAACATGCACTATGGTGTGTGAAGTAGTTTGGTGATCCAATGGCATCTAAGAACCTTTTTCCATAAAAAGTACCAGTAGGGCGCGGATTTTCTGTATAAGCAACAACCTGTGGACCATTTTCTTTTATAATTTGATTAAGTTTTTCACCAATTTCTTTATATGCTTGTTCCCATGAAATCGGTTCAAACTCACCGTCAGAACCCTTCTTTAAAGGCTGTGTCACACGATCAGGTGCGTATGGAAAAGTTATTAAACCATGACCTCTAGCACAAAGTTTTCCTTTACTGCTAGGATGATCAGCCAAACCTTGAATTTTCCAGATATGATCATCCAACTTATACACGTTAATTCCACACTTGTTAGAACAGCCGTCACAAACTGATGGAAGATCAGAGGCAGCCTCACTAAAAGCTTGAGCTCTTTCTTGAAAAGCTTTAAATTCCACAGTGCCAATGGTAGCCAATGCTGTCGTAGCGGCAGATGCTTTCAAAAAGGTACGTCTGTTTAATTTGTTATTAAGCATTATGCTTTTCCTCCTTTATTATTGTGAAAATATTCACAACAGTTTTCAGAACGTATGAAAATGGCAAGTCTTAGACTTCACTCTATCAGACCCCCTTAGTCTACAATCCGCTACCCAGTCGTCTTTTTTCTTCAGAAAGCACTTGCCTGATTAAATCTGTTACAACAACATACAACTCGCTATTTTCCAGTGTTTGTAATTTATAAAAAAAGTCACCTAGCCAATCTAAGTGATCTTGAATAAACTGTTTGGCATATATTTCATAGTCAGAACCTATTAAAAATGCCAAAAATTCAAGTAATAAAGTCAAATGATCAGGCATCATCTTGTATTCTTCAGGAATTTCAATATTTAATTCTTCAAAAAGATATCTAATATGCATAGCAGAATCTCCATTGAAATATCCCTTACTTCTTGCCATTGGAGATGATTGTAGAGCTGGATTTGTACTCCAAACCTTGTATACAGATTCAACAGGGGTTGCGAATGGTCTCCCTGTTCCTATAAAAGTCCGGTTGTAATTTCTTTTATATTTTTTAAAATTGGTTAAATAATCTTTAAAGCTTGTAAGCTTTAAATCATAATCAGCTTGAGAAAACAGTATCTCTAACAATCTATCAATCTCTCCACTATGTAATTGCTCATAAAATTCTACTGTTGGAGGTTTATAAAACTCGGAAAAAATCAAAAAGATCTCTTGGATGGCTTCTTTTTCCTTATGATTTTTTAGCATGAACATACTCTCCTTTCTTTTAAGTTTACTTTTTCTGCCAGCATAGTCGGCCGTTAAACACAAAATTATTGTCATTACTTACAATCCATTTGTTAACGATTTCACATTATTTTCTTACATTCAGTATATTTCATTACGTGAACAAGGAATGTGAAAAATAAGCAAACAGTTCTCATTCCTTCTATCTGGGTGGTGTTAAATGGAAAGAATGTGAAATTTAGATGGATAAAGAGTGAAAAATTTGTAAACTTATTTACAAATTTGTGTACAAAAAGAATCATTTTCTAACAGAAGAGTGCAGAAATAAGAAAAGCGCAAGCACCCTCGATCATCGACGTAAAGCGGTGGACCTCATCGATATTAAGGATCGTTGGCTATAACCGTAACATCGTGTGATAACGCCGACGTGACATACTTCCTCGAAAAAGCAAGCTTTTTCTTCGTGCGAAGTAGCTCTATGTAGCTTTCCTTTGTGCGATTACTTGGGGCAAAAACTTCGAAGATTACTCGATGAAGCTTTTTCGCTGGAGCTAGGCAGATTTTATACTTTCTTTCAAAAAAAGAAACCTCATTTTTTGAGGTCCCTTTTGTTTCTTTTCTCTTTATTTCTTTCTTTTCCGATAACTTCGCCAGATTTAAAATTATATCCTTTATGAAACCGCAGCGTGGAAGAACCAATATTATTGTTCATTGTTGCTTCTTCATTGAGTTTCTCATTCTTTGCCATACAGCGTCCCCCTAACTATTTTATTATTCTTATTATGAACAATATAGATAGAAAGATGTGTTGCACTTCCCGTGTGAACTTACTTCACGACTAGTGGGAATCAATGGATTTCTTTGTTTAACTCAATGACACCATAATGAAATAATGCGGTTTTTCGTTTGTACTGTGTAAATCCAAATTCCTTAAATCGTTGACTCTGCCAATGATCTTTGAGGACTACTCTTTGTTTAGCTACTCTTTTAGCCTCTTGAATAAGATCTAAAGTCAATTCTGATTTGAATGCTTGATTTCGGATTGAATTGATTCCATTGGAAGTTTCAATAGAAGAAGAAAACATAGGATCTAAATAAACAACATCAAAGGAATTTGTATCTGCTTTTTTTAGGTAATGACCATGATCGGCTTGTACCACATCGATAGCTCTCATCGCACAGTCGAATCTTTTAATTCCGGAGACAAATGATGATAAACCTTCCTTCGTTAACAGATATAATTTGGGATTGGCTTCAATGCCAGTAACCAAACCTTTGTCTCCAAGCACTAGGCTTGCAATAATACTGTCAGATGCTAACCCAAGAGTACAATCAAGAAACGACATTCCCTCCTTTAGTTTCGCTATGCTTACTAAAGGTTCCTCTTCCCCATTAAGTATCCTTTTTGCTCTTACCATAGCTAGATTTGGGTGAAAGAACAATTCTTGATCGTCATGCAGTGGAGAGATGACTAAACGATTTTTCCCGACAATAAGGACATCGTCTTGAAACTCCATCTTCATAGTCTTAATCGATACCCCACTTCTTTCTTTGTAATGAATCTGATGAGTTTCTGCTAGTTGTTTTGCTTTCTTTACCATATCTCTTGAAGTGCGACCCGCAGTAGTTACAATCATAATCATTCATCTCTCTTCAGTAATACCTATTTCTTCAATACTTATGTAATGTAACACACGGAAAATCAAAATGAAATTCCGTGTGTGATCATCTTTTATTCTTTCTCAAACATTGCAATCCACAAATCAACCTCAAGTGAAATTACTCGTTCCTTGTCAAAATCTATCGAAAAGTACTGTTTTTGTCTGGGTGTAGCATCCAATAATAGCTCTTGCATTTCGTGGACCTTTTTCTCATGAAGAAGGTGCTCATGTATCCATTCCTCCAAATAAATTTGTCTCTTCTCTATTTTGGCTGAATGCACATAAAGGCGGTACTTTTTAAATATTGTTTTCCATTCAATTGTAGATTTAAAATGAAATGGCTGATCATTTCCTAAATTGAAGAATTGGCTTACAATTTTTCCGTGTGAAGGATCATTGGGCAACACATGGTCTATAAACATGAATTTTCCTCCGTGTTTTAAAACCCTATGAAGCTCTGACATTAAAGGATTAGAGCTTGTTAAAAGGCAGGAGGACATTCTAAAAATAATAGCATCAAAGTAATGGTCAGGAAAGGGAACCCTATCCTCCCCTCCCTTCGACAAATCTAATAAGATAACTTTTCTTACCCATGGTGAAATTAATTCTTGAATATATTGAATATCCTTAGAGTCTATCACCAGTACACGCCAAGTCGATTTGAAATTCATCCACTCTTTGATTTTCATTATGTCTTTTTCAAACTTAGGAGAGCTATGAAACTTCTTATCTAACTGACCATTCACATGGTTAGAATTAATCATCCCATCAACTCCTATCCTAAACAGGATATACGCCATGCTTACGCTCTGAAAACATTACATTTTTTGATTCATAGGCAGCGAATCTTTGTATTAACTCTTTTCTTAATTGGTTTGGATCTACAATAGCATCGACAACCATTTCTGAAGCTAATCGATAGATATCAATATTCTCTTTATACTCTTCTTGCTTTTGTTTAATAAAAACTGGACGTTCTTCCTCTGGAAGCTCTGAAATTTTATTAGCATACACAGCATTAACAGCTGCCTCTGGCCCCATAACAGCAATTTGTGCGCTAGGCAAAGCTAAACAACAATCAGGGTCAAAGGCTGGACCTGCCATGGCATATAACCCAGCTCCATACGCTTTTCGAACAATAACTGAAATCTTAGGGACAGTTGCTTCACTCATGGCTGCCAACATTTTTGCCCCATGGCGGATGATACCTGCTCTTTCTACTCTAGTGCCAATCATAAATCCAGGAATATCTGCTAGGAATAGCAATGGGATATGGAAGGCATCACACAGTTGGATAAACTTTGCTGCCTTATCGGCTGAATCATGAAAAAGAACGCCACCCTTTACTCGAGGCTGATTTGCAATAATTCCAACAACCTTACCGTCCATTCTAGCTAAGCCAGTGATGATTTCAGAAGCAAACAGCTTTTTAATCTCACAAAAACTGTCTTCATCAATAAGGTGATTGACAAGCTCATACATATCAAAAGGAGCGTTTTGATTTTCTGGGATTAAATCTTCTATGCTTCTCTCAGAAAATAAAGGTGATTGTGCTTCATTCACACGTGGTTTTTGCTTATAGTTTTGAGGAAAATAGCTCAAATAATTACGCGCATAGTGGATGGCCTCTTCCTCTGTTTCTGCAAGCACATCACCACATCCAGAAACAGAGCAGTGCATTCTTGCACCTCCCATTTCCTCTAACGTAACTTTTTCCCCTATTACCTTTTCTGCCATACGAGGTGAGCCTAAGTACATGGAGGCATTTCCATCAACCATAACTACAATATCGCAAAAAGCAGGAATATAAGCTCCGCCCGCTGCTGACGGCCCAAACAATAAACACACTTGTGGTACACGTCCTGAAAGCTTTATTTGGTTATGAAAAATTCGTCCTGCTCCACGTCGACCTGGAAACATTTCAATTTGATCCGTGATTCTTGCTCCTGCTGAATCTACTAAATATAGCATTGGTATTTCTAGTTTTTCTGCAGTTTCCTGAATACGAATTATTTTTTCTACCGTTCGTGATCCCCATGAGCCTGCCTTGACTGTTGAATCGTTGGCCATAACGCAAACTTGTTGGCCGTTAATCTTTCCAATACCTGTAACCACTCCATCTGCAGGCAGATCCTCCCTTTGGCAATTAGCAAAAAAAGCATCTTCTATTTCTAAGTCCCCATCAAATAAAAGAGCAAGTCGCTCTCGGACAAATAACTTTCCTTGCTCTTGATTCTTTTCATGATATTTTGGATGTCCTCCTGATTTGATTCTCTCTTCTATTTCTTTTAATATTTTTGTATTTCCCACGAACAAGTAACCCCCTTCTTTCTCATTCTCCCTTATAGACCGGGCTTCTTTTCTCTTGAAAAGCTTGAAGTCCCTCTAATCGATCTTTTGTTCCAATTGTCTTCTTATAAAAAGTGTGTTCTATGTTTAATCCTTCCTCTAAACTAAGCTCGATTCCCTGATCGATGGCCTGTTTTGCCAACCGCACGGCAATGGGGCCATTTTGTGAAATCTGCTTGGCAATTTGTAGAGTACGTTCATATAGTCCTTCTGGCTCTGATATGAATTCGGTAACCCCATAATGGTAAGATTCTTGAGCATTTAACCGTTTGGCCGAGAGAATCATCCATTTTGCCTTTCCAGCACCAATTAACCTGCTTAATCGTTGCGTTCCTCCCGCTCCAGGAATAATTCCAAGAGAGGTTTCAGTAAGCCCGACCTTGGCATCGGTACTCATGACTCTAAAATCACAGCCCAATGCTAGTTCAAGTCCGCCACCAAAAGCTACTCCTTGAATCATAGCAACTACCGGAAATGGCAATGCTTCTACTTTCTTTACTACATCACCAATTTGTTGAACGGTCTGAATTACCTCTCGATCGTTCATTCCTTTTCTCTCTTTTAAATCGGCCCCCGCACAAAATGCCTTTTCTCCTTCTCCTGTTAAGATAAGGCATCGTATATCTGACCTGTTTTTTACCTCCTCTAGAGTTTGTAGAAATTCTTTCAGCATTTCTTGTGATAAAGCGTTAGCTGCCTCTGGACGATTCAGTTTTAGCATACCAATATGGGAATCTATCATATCAAATGTAACCGTTTTACTCATCGATTGTCTTCCTCCTTCCTCATCTGATTTCTTATTTGCATTTGATGACTAGGAAGGGACTTTCCAACAGCTTCTTGAATAAAATCTGCTGCCTTCATGAGTTGGCTGGTCTGTATCCCCGTTTCAACCCCCATAGACTCTAGCATATGATTTAGGTCATCCGTGGCCAGATTACCCGAGGCTCCTTTTGCGTAAGGGCACCCACCTAATCCACCAAGAGAGCTATCAAAGATGGTAAATCCCATTTCAAGCGCCGCCCATACATTTGC
Organism: Bacillaceae bacterium S4-13-56; assembly: GCA_040191315.1. Taxonomy (NCBI): domain Bacteria; kingdom Bacillati; phylum Bacillota; class Bacilli; order Caryophanales; family Bacillaceae; species Bacillaceae bacterium S4-13-56. The sequence goes on from JAWJLM010000037.1 coordinate 15,612, forward strand.
TAGTGCCATTCCTCGCGTATTATGAAAATGTAAGGCTATTTTTTCTTGAGGAATATATTTAGTGAGTTCGTATAAGACTTGCTGGACTTGTCTTGGATTCGCAACACCAATCGTATCTCCTAATGATAATTCATCGACTCCCATTTCTAGTAACCTCTCAGAAACCTTAACAACCTGAGAAACTGCTACGTCACCATCATAGGGACAACCAAACACGGTAGAAACGTAGCCTCTAATATTTCTTCCTGTGGCTTTCCCCTCTTTGACGACCTCTTCTAACACAGAATAGGTCTCATCGATCGTCTTATTAATATTTCGTTTGTTATGTCCCTCACTGGCAGACATAAACACTGAAAACTCGTGAATAGGAGTGTCAAGCGCCCTTTCCAACCCTTTTCGATTAGGAATAAGCGCTGCATAGGTTACATCGGGATGGGAAGGAAGATGTTTTACTACTTGTTCCGAATCTGCTAATTGTGGGATCCACTTTGGATGAACAAACGAAGTTACTTCTAAATAGCGCAAGCCAGTTTGAACTAACTTTTCAATCCATGCTATTTTTTGTTCCGTTGGAATAAGTTTTTTTTCATTTTGTAGACCATCCCTTGGACCTACTTCTTTTATGAAAACTTCTTTTGGAAATGACAAACTTCCACTTCCCCTCTACTCTTCTTCCACAACGGCGATAAGGTCTCCCTCATTTACAAAATCTCCTTCTTTCACATAAAAGGTGGTCACCTTTCCTTTCACAGGAGTTGATATAGGAATCTCCATTTTCATAGACTCAAGAATAACAACATCCTGGCCAATATTAACCGTATCTCCTTCTGTCACTATCTTCTTCCATATACTACCTGCCATATTTGCAACTACATCAGCCATGACTTATATCCATCCTTTCTTTTACTAGACTTGTTATTTGATAATCTTGTAGATAGGTGGTCCATGTAGACCCTTGTTTAAATTTCTCATGTTTTCCAATTACCTTTAGTAATGGCAAATTGGTTTTTATCCCTTCCACAACTGTATAATTTAATGCACTGTTCAATTTTTCTATTGCTTGTGACCTGTTTGAACCATGTACTATGACTTTAGCAATCATTGGATCATAGTAGGGCGTCACTTTTGCACCTTCTTGAACTCCTGTGTCCACTCGAGAATCCTTAGAAAAAGATAACTTTGTGATTAATCCAGGCGATGGATAAAAAGTAATCGGGTCCTCTGCATACACACGAACCTCTATGGAGTGCCCCTTTATTCTTAAGTCCCCTTGGCGGTATCTTAGTTCTTCACCAGCAGCTATTCTTAACTGCTCCTCCACCAAGTCAAGGCCCGTAATAAATTCTGTAACAGGATGCTCCACTTGAAGTCGTGTATTCATTTCTAAAAAATAGAAATTTTGTTCTGAATCTACTAAAAATTCGATAGTACCCGCATTCTGATAGCCAATATTTTGGGCTGCGATAACAGCTGCTTCTGCCATTCTCTCTCTCGTTTTTTCTGTTAAGAATGGAGAAGGAGCTTCCTCAAGGATTTTTTGATGTCTACGTTGAATGGAACATTCACGATCAAATAGGTGAATGACATTTCCATATCGGTCAGCCAAAATTTGAACTTCAATGTGTCTAGCATTTTCAAGCTTTTTCTCCATATACATAGTTCCATCTCCGAAAAACGCAGTGGACCTTCTTTGGTTCGATTCGAAGGCTTTTTTTAACTCTTCATTAGAATAAACAGTTTCCATCCCAATTCCACCGCCTCCGGCTGATGCTTTGATCATCACTGGGTAGCCAATGGATTGGGCTGCAAGTACAGCTTCATTTTCGTCTTTAATTCCATGAAATATCCCAGGTATAACAGGAAGTCCTGCAGCTTCCATAGTTTTCCTAGCCTCAATCTTGCTTCCCATTGTTCTTATGACCTCTGAGGTGGGACCAATAAACGTAACACCTGCTTCTGTACATTTTTTCGCAAAATCTGCATTTTCACTTAATAAACCATAGCCTGGATGAATAGCGTCTACCTTCTCCTGTTTGGCTAGATCAATGATGGCATCCATCTTTAAATAGCTATCTTGGACACGAGAAGTTCCAATAAGGAACGCATCATCTGCTTCTTTTACAAAAGGCATCTCCGTATCTGCTTCCGAAAAAATTACTACAGTATGAATCCCTAGTCTTTTACACGTTTTTATAATTCGTGAAGCAATCTCTCCACGGTTTGCAATCAAAACTTTGTCAAACAAAAAAGACCCCTCCTACACACAACCTAATTGTCTTGAGATCACCAATCTCTGAATCTCGGATGTTCCTTCCCCAATTTCTAATAGTTTGGCATCTCTCAACATCCGTTCCACTTCGTATTCCCGCATATACCCATAACCGCCATGGATCTGAATGGCTTGATTCGCGGTTCGAAAAGCAGCTTCTGAGGCGTAGAGTTTGGCAAAGGCTGCTTCTTTGGTAAAAGGCTTCCCTTGGTCTTTCAGCCATGCAGCTTTATGAACCATATTTCTTGCAAGTTCAACTTCCATTGCCATATCAGCCAATTTAAATTGAATAGCTTGAAAAGAGGAAATAGATTTCCCAAACTGTTTCCGCTCTTTCGCATAAGCTAGAGCCTTTTCTAATGCACCTTGTGCTATGCCAACAGCGAGTGCACCTATGGAAATACGGCCTCCATCTAATGTGTAAAGAAATTGCTTAAATCCTTTTTGGGGATCTCCTAAGAGATTTTCCTTTGGAACTTTTACATTTTCTAAAATAATTTCCGTCGTATTCGATCCTCGGACACCCATTTTGTCATAAGGAGCTGTTATCGTTAACCCCATTGTGTTTTTTGGTACGACAATAGCAGAGATTATATTCTTTCCCCGTTCATCTTTTCCAGTAACAGCTGTCACTGTAATGGTCCTAGCATAACTTGCATTTGTGATCCAGCATTTTTCTCCATTGATAATGTAATGATCATCCACTAATTCCGCCTTTGTTTGGGTCCCCCCAGCATCAGAACCTGCATTAGGTTCAGTCAAACCAAAAGAACCAAGAGCTTTCCCCTTAGCTAGCGGTATAAGATGCTCTTGCTTTTGCTCTTCTGTCCCAAAATAATAAATAGGTGATGCACCTAAACTTACAGCTGCAGCGTAACTCAGTCCCGTACTCCCACATACACGACCAATTTCTTCAACTGCTAGAGCATAGGTTAAAGTGTCCCCTCCTGAACCACCATATTTTTCAGGAAAAGGAATACCCATCAAACCAAGCTGACCCATCTGTTTAAAAATATCTTCTGGAAACATTGAGTCTCTATCAATTTCTACTGTTATGGGTCTAATTTTCTCCTCGGCAAAATTGTGAACCATTTCCCTTGTCATTTCCTGTTCCTTGGACAATGTAAAATCCATAAACTTCCCCCTTTGTGAAGTGAATTAGACCGACTGGTTGGTCGGTACAAGCCATAGTCATGTGTCCTTTGTTAATAAATACCCCTTAGTTCTTGCTTCTCCTAGCATAGAAGAATGAACAACACTATGCAGAATGAAGTCCGTAAAAATATTTGCGATGTCCTCGATCGAATACTCCCCATTTTTTCGATACCATTTGTATGTCCAATTCACCATTCCTAAAATGGACATTACCGTTATATTAGCAGGGATTTCTTTTCTGAATTCTCCCCTTTGAATTCCTTCTTCGATCACTGTACGTAAAAGCAACCGGAACTGATCCCGCTTTTCTTTAATTTCTTCCTCATAGTCTGGTTTTAAGTAATTGCTTTCTTGATAAAAAACTGTAATATGTGGTTTATAAATATCAAACACTCTTACAAATACTTGGATAATCCCATACAACTGATCTAAAGGTCTTTCGTGTTTTTCAAAGGCATGATTGGCTTTTTCCAACACGTAAGTAATAAACGTATCGTGTATTTCAAAAAGCAAATCATCCTTTGATTGAAAATAGTGATAAAACCCCCCTTTTGATGTATTACATGCCTTCACAATGTCATTAACACTTACCCCGTGATAGCCATGTTTTTCAAACAATTCAAGTGCTGCTTCCATAATTGCATCTCTTAGCTCTGCCATTTCCAATCCCGCCTAACACTTTTCACCATTGACACAGTTTATAAAAATGAAACTTTGTAATCGCTTACATAATAACATAAAGTTCTGAAAATTGTAAATTCCAAACGTATTTTTGGTATAAAAACAAATCCACGATTAATCAATTTCATATTTTCAGGTATAGAAAAACCCTCTTGCTCTCCAAAAGGGTTTGTAAATATTTAATTTATTTCATTGACAACAGGGTTGTCTTTATAACTAATCCAGTCGCTCCAACTTCCTGCATATAATTTAGGATTAGCACCAATTGAATCAAGCGCTAAAAAGTTCACACAGGCAGTGACACCAGAGCCACAATAAACTATAATTTCCTTATCTAGATTTCTGTATATCCCGAGGCCTTTTTCTTGTTCTTCTTGTGATTTCCAGCGTCCTTCTTTGGTGATTCTGTTTTGCCAATCTTCATTTTTAGCACTAGGTATATGTCCGGCGATAGGATCGATATTTTCATTTTTCCCTTGATAGCGGTCATTCGACCTAGAATCTATGAACAAGACGTCCTTGTTATTTATAGATTGTTTCACATAATTCATTGAAACTAACATCTGATCTTGGATATTCGGTTCAAAATGTGTAAGTATAGGTTTTCTTATTTCAGCAGACACTGGATATCCTTTTCTTTTCCAATTCGTATAATTCTCCTCTAGTACGTACACTTTCTCATGCCCAAGGTATTTTAGCAGCCACCAAAGTCTTGATGCCATTGCTCCTCCCTGATCATCATAAGCCACCACTATTTTTGTTTGATCTATGCCCGCTCGACTAAATATCTGTACTAGATTTTCTATAGCAGGAAGGGGATGTCTGCCTCCGTGCTCTGAAACAGGGGCTGACAAATCCTTTTCTAAATCGAAATAAATAGAGCCTGAAATATGGTCTTGCAAATAATCATCATATCCCTTCTTGGGGTTTCCTAATTGAAAACGGCAATCGACAACTACCAAATTAGGATCTTTTATATGTTTGTTTAGCCAATCAAGACCAACTAAATTTTTAATAGACACAGGACTTAACCTCCTTTTTTAGTTACCTCGTATAAAAATTCTCGGTAAAGTAAGGTTGATCGTCTTCACTAAAAGCAACTCCTACTCCGAGCAAGCGAAAATCAGGTTGAAGAATATTTTTTCGATGGCCCTCTGAATTCATTAGACCCTCGTGGGCAAAAATGCTACTCGTTTGGCCAGCAGCTAGATTTTCTCCAGCCATCCGATAGTCAATACCATCCTCATCCATTCGATCAAAAGGTGATTGACCTGCAAGATTGGTATGTCCAAAAAAATTGTTTTCCGCCATGTCCCGACTATGATCAACAGCAGTTTCTTTAACCATATCGTCCCATTCGAGAATCGTTAAACCATGGTTGACTCTTGTAGCGTTAGTGACATCAAATAATTGGTAAGCAAATGCCTCGGCCAATTCAGAGCTACCTACTCCATATATCCCATCTTTCTTAAGTTCCAAGTCTTTATCGATAATTTGAATGGCGGTCACGGTGTTATTTTCATGTTTATCATAAAAAATGGTGACATAATTCCCATTCATTTCATATAGGTCATATTCTCCGTTGTTTTGAGTCTGGTAGATCGTCCATCCTTTTTTTATTCCTTCTAGTGGCTCTCCAAATTCCGCACGAACCTGATCTTTGAGGGTATTTAATGTAATGCCTACAGAGGATGCTATTAAATCCTGATTGGTATACAATGCAACTACGTTTTCTTTAGAATCAAAGGCTACCATTACAAAGTTCTGATAGCTTTCGTGATAGGTTCTCCAATGAACTTCATATCCATTTAAACCTACACGTTTAGGAGACCCTAAGACTGCTTCTACCTCATCAAGACTGTCTCCTATTTGAATATTGTAAACAGAAAAAGTTTGCTCAACAGGATTTAACAGCTGTGGTTTCTTTATATTTTGAAACCTTGACTCATCTACTTGCTCATTCAAGGTCCCTTTCAATTCAGAGGTCCAAAATTGTAAATTTGTAAAAAACTTGTTAAGAGTTTCAGGTATATTACTTTCTTCCATTTCCGTCTGGATTGTTCCGATAAAAGATTCTGGATCTGCCTCTTTTACTTTCTCTTGAATCCTAGGATACATAAAAAACAAGATAGCTAGGAGAATGATCGTTAAAAGAAATTTTCTCATATAGTCCCTCCATTCCCACTATCATCCTTTCCATTTTCTCACCAAATTAATGAAAAAACAATAAAAACTGGATTTACAGAGTAATAAAGCATGTGACTTCTTCCTAGAAGAAATCACATGCTGTCCATTAGTTTAGATCATCTACTCATTCTTTTTCACTAAAAGGCTGATTATAAATGGCTTCTTTCCAAGACCGAATTACAGGTCCTGTTTCATCCGTATCCATGATAAAGCTTCCATTACTATATCGATCACTATGCCTCAATTCCATAGGGTCAACAGTAACTCTTGTCCCATTTTCACTTTCTACAAATATTGCTTCGTGTGAAGAAACAACAAACAATTGAACCACTCGATGAGGATTGCGTTTTAATTCTCTCAACATGACAACCCCACGGTTAGCACGGGTCGTTTTTTCAAATTCACTAATCTTCATTCGTTTTACTGAACCGCGATTGGTCAACAAAAATAGATTCGGGGAAGATAAATCATCAAATAGTTGCCCGCTAACGATTGCATCCCCATCCTTGAGATTCATTGCTTTTACACCTGCTGCTCTTAGTCCAACAGAGTTGACTTCCGATTCGTGGAACCAAAGCCCATATCCGTTGTAAGTAGCTAAAAAGACATCTGAATTCCCATCAGATAACCAAACATTTATAACCTCATCATTCCCTTTAAGATTTATTGCTGCTAAAGGTTTTGAATATCTTTGAGCATGATACAAGGAAAGTTCACTTCTTTTTATCATTCCCTTTTTGGTAACAAAGACTAAGTATTTCTTCTCCTCGAAGGAACGAACCGGAATCGAATCAATGATGACTTCATCTTTATCGATTGGCACTACATTGGCAATATGTTGCCCCATATCCTTCCAGCGAATATCTGGCAATTCATGAACAGGAACAAATAAATAATTTCCTTTATTCGTGAATAAAAGAATATTATCTGTTGTATTGATTTCAAGAAGATTCAACAAATAGTCACCTTCTTTCATAGCAAATTCCTCGCCATTTGAGGCTTGATACGAACGAAGACTTGTACGTTTTATATATCCTTCTTTTGTAACCGAAACCAGAACATCCTCACTTGCAATCATAGCTTCTAAATTAATTTTTAATTCTTCAATTTCATTTTCTATATGCGTTAGCCTTGGGCCTTCATACTTTTTCTTTAACTCTTTTAAATCCTTTTTAATAACTGAAAACAGCTTTTTCTCATCAGATAAAACAGTTTCAAGTTCTTTTATTTTGTTTGCCAGCTCTTTTCCTTCTTTTTGTAGGGCTGTAATATCAGTATTCGTTAAGCGATAAAGTTGCAATGTAACAATAGATTCTGCTTGTGGATCTGTAAACTGGTAAAGGTCTTGTAATCTTTGTTTGGCATCTCCTTTATCCTTGGAAGCACGAATGGTTGCAATGACTTCGTCTAAGATGGAGATCGCCTTAATAAGACCTTCCACAATATGCTCGCGTTCTTTCGCTTTTCTCAACTCGAATTTTGACTGTCTAGTGAGTACTTCTTTCTGGTGGTCAATGTAAGCATCTAAAAAATCTGCAAGAGACATAACTTTTGGACGCTTATTATGAATAGCCACCATATTAAAGTTATAGGAAATTTGTAGATCGGTATTTTTGTATAGGTAGTTTAAAACGCTTTGACTATCTGCGTCTTTTTTTAGTTCGATCACGATTCTTAATCCTGTTCGATCTGTTTCATCTCTGACTTCAGCCATTCCCTCAACTTTACGATCAAGGCGTAACTCGTCCATCCTTTTTACGAGATTTGCTTTATTGACATCGTAAGGAATTTCATCAATTACAATTTGCTCTTTATTTCCTTTAATAGATTCAATCGTAGCTTTCCCTCGTAGTATGATCCGACCTTTTCCAGTACTATAAGCGTTTTTGATCCCTTCAATTCCTTGGATTATACCACCTGTTGGAAAATCTGGTCCTTTAATCACTGTCATAAGGTCATCTATAGTTGATTCAGGATGATCAATTCTCATGATTACCCCATCAATTACCTCTCCTAAGTGGTGTGGAGGGATATCTGTTGCATAACCAGCTGATATTCCAGTTGATCCATTAATTAATAGATGTGGAACTTTAGAGGGGAGAACAACAGGTTCTTTATCCGTATCGTCAAAATTCTCCACAAAATCAACAGTTTCTTTATCAATATCTCGTAGCAATTCAGAAGCAAAACTAGAAAGTCTAGCTTCCGTATAACGCATGGCTGCAGGGGGGTCTCCATCAATAGATCCATTGTTACCATGCATTTCAATAAGGACATTCCGCACCTTCCATTCCTGACTCATACGAACCATAGCTTCATATACAGATGAATCCCCGTGGGGATGATAGTTACCAATTACATTACCCACGGTTTTTGCTGATTTACGAAAAGGCTTGTCATGAGTATTTCTTTCGCGGTGCATTGCATAAAGAATACGACGTTGTACCGGCTTTAATCCATCCCGTGCATCAGGTAATGCACGATCTTGGATAATGTATTTACTATATCGTCCAAATCGATCGCCTATGACTTCTTCTAAAGGCAAATCGAGATATTTTTCTGGTCCTACCAAAAGTTGTTCCTCCTCTTATGATTGAATTTTGTCATTTTCTAATATATTAGATTCTTCTTCTAATCCGAAAGAAACATGGGATTCAATCCATTTTCGACGAGGTTCAACTTTGTCGCCCATCAATGTTACAACTCTCCGTTCAGCTCTTGCTACGTCATCTATTGTAACTCGGATTAGTGTTCTTGTTTCAGGATTCATGGTTGTTTCCCATAACTGATCAGCGTTCATTTCACCTAAACCTTTGTAACGCTGTAAAGTATAGCCCGATTTAAATTTTTGAGTGACTTTTTTTAGATGATCTTCTTCCCAAGCATACTCTATTTGTTCTTTTTTACCGCTACCCTTTGAAACCTTATATAAAGGAGGAAGAGCGATATAAACCTTTCCAGCTTCTAATAAAGGCTTCATGTAACGATAGAAAAATGTGAGTAACAAAACCTGAATATGGGCCCCATCTGTATCAGCATCTGTCATGATAATTACTTTGTCATATTGGACGTCTTCTATCGAAAAGTCAGCACCAACACCCGCTCCGATAGTGTGAATAATGGTTGATATTTCTTCGTTTTTCATAATATCAGGAAGCTTCGCTTTTTCCGTGTTGATTACTTTTCCACGAAGAGGTAAGACAGCTTGGAATTTTCGATCTCTTCCTTGCTTTGCTGACCCACCTGCAGAATCTCCCTCTACTAAGTAAAGTTCATTTTTCTTAGGGTTACGTGATTGGGCAGGTGTCAGTTTCCCACTTAATAGCGTATCCTTACGCTTTTTCTTCTTTCCACTACGTGTATCCTCTCTAGCCTTTCGTGCTGCATCACGGGCCTCTCTAGCCTTAACTGCTTTTCTAACCAACCTGGTTGCATTATCTGGGTTTTCTTCAAGAAAATAAGATAGATATTCTGAAACAACGCTATCTACTACAGACCGTGCTTCCGATGTCCCAAGCTTTCCTTTCGTTTGTCCTTCGAATTGCAGCTTGTCCTCTGGTACACGAACAGAAATTATGCCAGTAAAGCCTTCTCTAATATCCGTTCCTTCCAAATTTTTATCTTTTTCTTTTAATAGATTATTTTTTCTCGCATATTCATTAAATACGCGAGTGATTGCGGTTTTAGCACCAGATTCATGGGTGCCCCCGTCCTTCGTACGAACGTTATTCACAAAGGAGAGAACATTTTCTGAATAGCCATCATTAAATTGAAAAGCAAAATCAACATCAATTCCATTTTGATGACCTTCAAATGAAACCACAGAATGAAGTGGATCCTTCTCTTCGTTTAAATATAAAACAAAGTCCTTTAACCCTTCTGGATATTGGAATTCTTCTTTTTGATCATTACGTAGATCATTAACTGTAATTTTTAATCCTTTTAGCAAAAATGCTGCCTCGCGTAGTCTCTCAGCCAGCGTTTCAAAATCATAAGTTATTACAGAAAAAATAGTTGGATCAGGCTTAAAATGAATAGTTGTACCTGATTTTCTGGTTTTCCCTACTTTTTCTAATGTTGTAACTGGCTTACCACCATTTTCAAATCGTTGTTTATACGTAGTTCCATCACGATGAATAGTTACCTCTAACCATTCAGATAAAGCATTAACAACAGATGCTCCAACACCATGTAATCCTCCACTTGTTTTGTATCCACCTTGTCCAAACTTTCCCCCTGCATGCAGGATGGTAAAGATAACTTCAGGTGTGGGCTTGCCTGTTTTGTGCATCCCTGTTGGCATTCCTCGTCCTTCGTCTTCCACTTGTATACTATTATCTTTATGAATTGTCACACGAATCTTATTTCCAAATCCCGCCAACGCTTCATCTACAGCATTATCCACAATCTCATAAACGAGGTGATGTAAACCTCTACTATCTGTACTTCCTATATACATTCCTGGTCTTTTTCGAACAGCATCCATGCCTTCTAACACCTGAATGGAATCATCATTATACTGAGACGTATTAATAATCAAACTCGTTTCCCCTTTCGGACGTTTCTATAGTTATATCTTAGAACAGTTGTTCTGTTATGTAAATCGAGTTTCTTATGCTTCTCCTATTTTAGCTATTTTATGCTAGGAATCCAAACCCTTTTTCTATAATTCCAAATAATTCTTGTAATTAGGATTCGAATTCAAAAGGAAAAATCCCTGCTTAAAAGCAAGGATCTCTTAAAAAAAACTATTTTTTTACTAGAACTGAATGGGCAACCTTAATGCAAAGATCCATGATGACTGTTTTGTTTTCTTTCTTTAGTATGTCATAAGCCTCTTCATTGTAAAGTCCTTGCTGAGCCCAAAATACCCCTGCATTTGTTTGAACAGCCTCTTCTGCAACTTCAGGTAATAGTTCTGATCTTCTAAAAACATCAATGATATCAATCTTAATATCATCCTCAATGTCCAACAAAGAAGGATAAGCTTTTTCTCCCAGCACTTTATCAACCGTTGGATTGATCGGAATTATTTTATAGCCCGCGTCTTGCATAACTTTTGAAACCTGATAGGATGTTCGATCAGATTTATCAGATAATCCAACAACAGCAATAGTTTTCGCTTCTTTTAAAATTTTTCCGATCTCTTCATTAGATGGATTTGAATACATTCCTAGGTCCCCCTTTTATCCTTAAACTTTCACCATATTTCTTTTGCTAATAGCTTTATTCTATAGGAAAAAGGAAATCATTGCTAACAAAAGGTTTACGGTTGATCAGACTTTACAAGGTTTTTACTTTTTAATTCTGATTCTAGTGTGAGAAAAGCTTCCTCTTCAGCGAAATATTTATTCCAACTCGCAATACCTGCTAGCTCATATTTCTCGGCTAGTCGAACTCTTTTTTTAAGAGAGTTTAGGTTTTCTATCCAGACACGATAGGTTTTGTTTCCTTCCACTACTTCTACATAGTCTTGTCCTGATGCTTGATCATAAACTGGTTCAACTCCACGCTTCTCTATCCAATGTTTTACCTGATCCATCGTGAGAGCTTTTGATGAAACTTTTACCGATCCGTCCTCTTGTTTTTCCTCCGTCCATAACCGAGTATAAAACGGAATTCCTAATAATACCTTTTTGGAAGGGATAACTTCTAAGGTGCGTATTAAGTGTTTCTCAACCCATGGAAGACTTGAAACACTCCCTGCGACAGACGAACCTCCTGGTTGCTCATCATAGGCCATCACCATGAAGTAATCGACTATCCCCGCTAATTCTTCTCTCTCATAAAATTTTGACCACATTGGGCTATTTGAAATAAAAGTGATGTCCATCGATATGGTCAAGCCCGCTTCATGTGCAAGAGGTGTAAGCTCCCTCATGAATTGAGTTAAAAAGGGGCCATCTTCTTCATAAACATTCTCAAAATCGACATTAAGACCTTGTATTCCATAGATCTCAGCATAAGCTAACAGTTGCTGAATCATCTTTTTTCGTCGATCAAATGAGGATAATACATCGTGTGTTTTATCAGGGTCGAAGTCATTAGAAAAAAGCGCCCATACTTGATACCCCTCTTTATGGGCATCTTTTACATAGGTTTTAGATGCCATGTTTTCAATTTCTCCTGAAGAATCTTTCACATGAAACCATGTTGGAGAGATAACATTCACGCCTGCCATTGTAGTTACATCAGAAGGGTTATTATTTGCTTGATAAATAGCGTCCCATGTCACATTTATGGGTCCAGTAATAGATGGGATATAGCTTTTTTGGTCTTGATTGATAATGATCGTTTTTGTTTCATACTGTGATAGAAGATCGTTTGGAAGAAATCCTGCGTATCCATCCTCTGATCGGGCTTTGCTGAATTTTTCCCCCGATTCCTCCAATATCAGTTTTTCTTCTGGTTTAACTTCATGAACATACGAAGATCTAAAATTGGGCTCTGTTCGCATTTGGTATTCATATTCTTCCCCATTAGGTTTAACAGAAGCAAGTTTCTCTTGATCTCCATCTTTTTTTATAAAAATAGCTCCTGTTGATTCAACACGTGTAATTTCAATTGGATAGACATCTTCAAGCCAATCCGCAGCAACATATGGATCATATGGATGTCCTTCAAAATTTTTTAAAACAGGAAATGAAAGAGAGATAGTTTCATAATTTTTTTCTATCTTTGTTTGATTTTGTGTAAGTTGGAACACATCAAATTCTGTTGTGATAATGACAGATTCAGAAGAGTTTTCCATATAAATATTCGGATCAATGTATTCTTTAATAAAGGTTATAGGTAGAAATAGTTGACCATCTGTCCATACCCCTTCATTATAAATTGAGTTATTGAAGATAAGAGTAGTTTCCGAATTAAAATATGAGGTCTTTTCTTTTGATGGAAAAGGATATAAAATATAAATGCTAAGTGTTAAAGTAATAAAGAATGCGGTAACGATAAACACAGATGCGATTTGAACCGTATTCATTGTCGTTTTTTGTCTCATAGTATCCCCCCAACATAATCGTATCGAAAATCTTTAAATTTGAACACAGGAAAAACCAAGAAAACTATACTTACTATCAACCTTTTGTTAAATGAAAAAACTTTGCTAGGAAGGAAGTATATTATGGACTACATTATCTTCGGAATTATCGCCTACATATTAGGATCTATTCCCTTCGCCTTAGTTGTTGGAAAAATTGGTTATAATACGGACATACGTCACCACGGCAGTGGTAATCTTGGAGGCACCAATACTTTCCGAGTTCTTGGTATTAAGGCTGGAATCATTGTTACTGCTTCTGACATATTAAAAGGAACACTTGCCACTTCTTTACCAATAATATTTAACGCATCAGCAGATCCACTAATTATTGGAATTTTCGCGGTGTTAGGTCATACCTATCCACTCTTCGCAAAATTCCGTGGGGGAAAGGCTGTAGCAACCTCAGGTGGAGTTATCCTTGCGGTTAATCCACTACTGTTTCTTATACTAGTCCTAACCTTTCTTCTGACTCTATATCTATCAAAATTCGTCTCTTTATCTTCAATGGTTGCAGGAGTAACTGGTGTCGTTTACTCTATTTTCACTGGTGACATTGGACTTACAATCGTGATTGGACTTCTCACTATTTTTATTATCTATCGACATCGAACCAATATCAAACGTATCAAAGAAGGGACAGAACCCAAGATTAAATGGATGTAAGAAAAGCGCAAGCGCCCTTCGAAACAAGAAAAGCACTTGTTTCTGCGAAGTAGCTCTATGTAGCTTTCCTTTGTGCGATTACTCGGGGCAAAAACTTCGAAGATTATTCGATGAAGCTTTTCGCTGGAGCTAGACAATTTTATACTTATCTTTTAAAAAAAGTAACCCCCAAAAGTTTTAACTTTCGGGGGTTACTTAATGTATGATATTAATATCCATAATCCCAATCAATTTCGTCTTCTTTATATCCAATAGGCAGCACATATCCTAAGTCAACTACTCTCTTCTCATCCACTGAGCAATTGCAATGTTCACAACCACATTGATTTTTGATTTCCTCGTAAGTTTGCCGATCCAAGTTCTCTAATATTAAAATTGATGATTTCTCACGCGTTAACACAGCTGTGCCCTTCACGATAGTCACCTTCCATTCTGTATTTTTCTTCACAAACTTATTGTAAGAGATTTTCGATTCGATTGCTACATTAATGTGATAACATTCACAAAATATTCAAATACTCAGTATCCCTCATAATAAAATACTTTTTAAGAAAAACTGTAAATAAAAGTTTTATCTTTAGAAACGTTTTTGCATGTCCTATAATAGGATTATCATGTTTTTGAAATGGGTGGCAATATGAAAAAGAAAAATGGTATGTTTTTTAGCCTTTCTATAGCTTTCATCTTAATTATCAGCACCTTAATTGTTTATCAGTTTACCCAAAAAAGCACAGAAAAAGAAATAAAACCTGTTAGTTCCCATGCATTAAAAACGAGGGAAGAGCAAACGGCTAAGTCTTTTGAAACTGCAGTCACACTAAGAGCTATTGGTGACATACTTATACATAGCCCTTTATATAGAGATGCATGGAATGGAGAAGACTATGATTTTCGTACTATGTTAGAGTTTGTCAAACCGCTTTTACTTTCAGCAGACATTACATTTGCGAATCAGGAAACGATTCTCGGTGGAGTAGAAATGGGGCTCTCATCCTATCCTCAATTCAATTCCCCAGTTGAAGTAGGTGAAGCCTTCTTTGATGCTGGTGTAGATATTGTTTCGAATGCAAACAACCATTCGCTTGATCTTTATGAAAAAGGCGTATTAAATAGTACGAAGAACTTGTCTGAAATTGGACTAGAATACGTGGGCAGTTTTAATAGCTTTGAAGACCAAGCAACTTCTCGAATTTTAAAAAGAAATGGAATGGACATCGGATTTTTAGCTTATACCTATGGTACGAATGGGATTGTTCGTCCTCCAGATAAACCTTATCTAGTGAACTATATAAATGAAGAAGAAATAATCCGTGCTGTTCAGGAACTAAAGAAAAAAACTGACTTTATTATCGTTAGCCTTCATTTTGGGAATGAATATCAACCATTACCATCAAGTATGCAAAAAGAGTTAGCGACCTCTGTTATCAATCAAGGCGCGGATATTATACTTGGCCATCATCCACATGTTCTTCAACCAGCAGAGTGGATCACACGTGCAGACGGTTCAAGAGGATTCGTCATTTATTCACTTGGCAATTTCATATCTGGACAAACAACTTTAGATCGACGTATAGGTGGAATTATGGAGCTTACCTTGACTCATAAGGTTGGACCTATTGGAACTGAAAATTCAATAGGTTCCCCAGTGTTTACTCCTACTTACGTTTATCATTCCAATTATAGAAACTATAGAATTGTGTCCCTGTATGGGGCTTCAAAATATGGATTACCTAATAGCAATAGTGTTTTTGAAAATACGAAAGCACATATGACTCAATGGGTTCCTGACATGAGGATTCGTAAATATTTTACTGAATAGTTTCTCCTCATCCTAAGTTGTTTAATTGGATTTATTCTAAATAAATCATGTATACTCAAAGCACATATTGTTGGTTTGAAAGGAGTAGCTTCATGAATAAAGTTTCTATTTCTAAAAATAAAAATAAAGATCTACCTTCTAAGGAAGAGCGTCATAAATTATTTGGATCTGTTGAGCCAGGACCAAGAACAAAGCCTGTCACTAAAGAACAAATGGTGGATTTACAAAATACCAAGAAAGATTTTTTGTTTGACCTTGATGTGGTGGGTATTGCTAATGTAAAGCATCCTATACGCATCTACAGCGAACTCGCACCTGAAGTTCAGACTACTATTGGAACCTTCACCTTTTCATCCACGATTGCTAAAGATAGCAAGGGCACTAATATGAGTCGGTTCACAGAACAGTTAGATCAGTATCATCAAGAAGGCTTTGCATTAGACTTAAGTACTTTAAAAAAATTCACCAAGGAACTTGCTGATCGATTAAAACAAAACGATTCCTTTGTTGAAGTAAGTTTCCCATGGTTTTTTGAAAGAAAAGGTCCATCATCCCAAATCGGTGGTCTCAACCATGCAGAAGCAACGATAAAAGTAAACTATGATAAAAAAACTGGATATGACATTCAAGCAGGTTTACGTGCAACCATAACTACTCTATGTCCATGCTCTAAGGAGATTAGTGAATATAGCGCACATAATCAAAGAGGACAGGTTTCTATAGAAGTCGTGCTTGATGATGATTTTGATGATACGCAAAAAGATTGGAAAGCAGCTCTATTACATGCCGCTGAGTCTAATGCAAGTGCCGTTTTACATCCTGTGCTTAAACGCCCTGATGAAAAATACGTTACTGAACATGCATATGAAAATCCAAGATTTGTAGAAGATGTGGTCAGGTTAGTGGCTGCTGACTTATACGAAATGCCTTTTATTGAGAAATTTACCGTTCGCTGTCAAAATGAAGAATCGATTCACCTGCATGATGCTATTGCTCAGTTGACTTATGATAAACGATATGAAGAATAGATGATGAAATGAGATGGTTAATGTGATCAAATATCTATTACTTGCTGTTATAAAAGGATATCGGAAATTTATATCACCGTTGACACCACCATCTTGTAGATTTTATCCGACCTGCTCACAATACGGTTTGGAAGCCATTCAACGTTTCGGTGCCTTTAAGGGTGGATATTTAACCATAAAAAGAATTTTAAAATGTCATCCCTTTCATCCTGGAGGAGTTGATTTGGTTCCTGAAAAAAGTACAAAACAACGATCCTCAAAGACTACACAAGAGAGATAAAGTGAAATTTCAATCAGTGTGGGGATTACTCTCATGAAAATAAAACATTAAATTTTTTATCCTTGTTGGTGAAGCTTGCTTCATGGTTGGTTGGCTACCCGTTCATGCGGGATAAAATAGAAAAATCCCGGACAAAAGAAATCCTGCCCGGGATTTTTTGTTTCATGTATTTTTTGATAACCCTTTACTAGCCTAATCTAAAACGTTTGATTTGCTCTGTTTTGCCTTCTGCTCTTAAAATCTTTAACTGCCAATCTCCAAATAAATCATAATGAGGAAATTCGGGATGTCGGTCTATCATATACGACTTTAACCCATATTTCTTCCCCCATTTTTCTAATTCCTCGATAGATCTTGCCCCTACCTTTGTTACAGTATTGCAATCAGGAAAACGGTCATCTATCCAATAGTGAGTTAAAAAGGCAATTTCCCCATTAACAATCGATTCCTTCCACTGTTGTAGTTCCTTTCTGTTCACTCCAAATGCCATGTTTTATGACTCCTTTATTTGCGCTTCCTCATAAGCTTGGTGCCAATCAGGGAACCTTTTTTTGATTGAAATAGGTCGAAACGATTTTTGTTCAACACAAACATGTTCTGTTTTTCCCTGAACAGAAAGCTCCCCTTTTTCGTTAAATATTTCATAGGAATAAATTACTCGTACTCCAGTGTAGGAAGAAATGGAAGTTCTTATGGTAGCCGTTTCTCCATATCTTACCGGTGTTTTAAAGGCCACATCTGCGTGTACAACAGGTGATACAACCCCTTCTTTTTCCATGTCGGCATATCTAAACCCCAATTGTTCAATTAAAGCTGTTCTTCCAATTTCAAACCAAACCAAATAGTTTGCATGATAAACAACCTGCATTTGATCTGTTTCGGCGTATCTTACTTTAATAGTAGTCTCATTCACGACCATTTCCTTCTCTCTCCTTTACCATTTTCCATGCATTTAAGATATCATCTTTATTTAAAATATCCCAATCTGCTTGAGAGTCATCCCGTTCTTGTCGTAAAGCTTGAAATTGGATGGCCTCTTCAATAATATTCCTTATAAATCGCCCATTCCCGTTTATTTTTTCTGAATTCAAGTTTTCCTCCAACTGGTTTATTGCCTCTTTGCTTACCTGATATTTATAAGAATTGGCAATTTGATTACCCATTCGGATCATTTCCGCAGGGGTATAATTTGGGAAATGGAAATATTTTTTAAACCTTGAAGACAATCCAGGGTTGCTCTCTAACAAATAATTCATCTCATTAACATACCCAGCTAGAATGACAACTAAATTCTCCTCATGTTTCGTCATTTCGTCAACTAGGGTGTCAATAGCTTCCTTACCAAAATCCTGTTGGCTTCCTTGCATTAAAGAGTAAGCCTCGTCGATAAATAAAACTCCACCAAGTGCCTCTCTAATTTTACGTTTAGTCTTAATAGCCGTTTGACCCACATAACCTGCAACTAGATCGCTTCTAGAAACAACAACCATATGTCCCCTTTTTAATAAGCCACAATTCTTTAAAATCTGTGCATAGAGATGCGCTACGGTTGTTTTTCCTGTTCCCGGATTTCCAGAAAAAACAGCGTGTAATTGTATCGGAACTTTAGGGAATCCTTTTTCTTTTCTCCTTTGCTGCATATTTACAAAGGATGAAATTTTTTCAACTTCTGCTTTAATATGATCTAAACCAACTAATGATTGAAGGTTTACCTCTGGATCTTTTTCGTTTCTATTGTTCTCTAGAACAAATCGAATATCATCTTCTGTTATACGCATATGGTCCATGATCGAATTTTTTAATTTTTCTTGATCTCGATTTACCCCTTTATGGAAAATAACAGATAAGATGACATCTTTAACGGTTCTAGCGTTCCCAAATGACTGGTCTACTCTCCTTTGATCAATAGCTTCTTCTAATACATTAAGTGCGGTTTCTGTAAAAAAGTAATCATTTTCTAGTGCCATTTGCTCGGAAATGATAATTAACTCTTCCATCTTATAATCCGATAATTCTATATGGTTTTGTTCAGGAAATCTACTTCTCAGCCCCGAATTAGACCATAGAAATTGTCTCATTTCTTCAGGATATCCTGCAAGAATAACTCCAAATTTCCCTTGATGCTCCTTGCTAGTCATCGCTGAGACAAGTGTATCAATAACGGCCTGTCCGTAATCATTCCCGGTTTGTCCTTCTCTTTTAAGACTATAGGCCTCATCAATAAAAAGTATCTTTTCTTCAGCTTGTTTGATATAGGACATTGTATTTTCTTCACTTTGCCCAACATAAGACCCAACCAAGTGGGATCGATTCACCTCTACAATTTCATCACTTTTAAGCAAAGAAAGATCTGCGTAAAGCTTTGCTAAAAGCCGAGCAATCGTTGTTTTTCCAGTTCCAGGATTACCAGTTATAATCATATGCAATCCAGGTTCATCTTTCATCGAAAGACCAAGCTTTTTCCTATCTTGCTGATATTTTAAAAATAAATAATAGTTGCGAATATATTCTTTTACCTGTTTAATCCCAATCATATTATCTAACTCTTTTAAAGGAGATGGACGCATTATGTCATTTATCCAATTAGGTGTTAATAGTTGAATTTCATCAAGTGATTTCATGATCTCTTTAAAAAAAGATTGAACATTGGAAAGAGACTGAGAAGATATATTCTTTTGTCCCTCTTTTTGTAATTCCAGAAGAACTTCATGCAAATCTATCACACTATTTTGAAGTTTAGTAAGTTCTTGGAACAAAAGTGAATCTTCATCACTTAAAGGAGTTCGGTCGTCACCATTTGGAATTAAATCCTTAAATGTCTTTATTTCTTCTAGTAATTGAGCCATTTTATTTTGCTTAATCGACATGTGATCCGTTTCTCTTGGAACAAGTTCTCCAGAAATATATTCAGATAATTGCAGACTTTCTAACCATATAATAAAGCTCTCAACTTCCTCTGTCTTTCTAATTGGTTGGATCTGTTTCGCCTTATTTAAAAAATAGTCAGAAATATGATCTCTTTTGCGATTTCGAATGATTCTTTGAAAGGTAATATATGTGTAAAGAAGAGCTAATTCTTCCTTGTCATCGGTATCCCATAAATCCACTATACGAAGTGCCTCAGCTTCAGTTAATGAAATTGGATCCATTAGATGTAACCAATTTTCTTGTAAATCCTGTAAGGGAGCATATTTCCTCATGTTTGTTCCCACCTTTTTAAATTAACACTGATAGTGTAACATAATCTCCATAGTAAGGACTTAACCAAGGCTTAGGAAAAGGTTAGAAAAGCTCGATAAGATTCAAAAAAAACAAAGCCCAAAGGACTTTGTTTAATATCTTGCCGGTCGATCTCGATGGATAAAAAGTATGATCGCGCAGTAAATAGGGATTAAAACAGAAAGAACAGTGTGTAATACTGCATTCTCTGAATACTTTTCAAGTAACCAGTAGATAACAACAATACCGACTATAGCTACAATAATAGAACCAAGAAACGGAATCATGGAGACAAAAATGGATATGACCGAAATGATTAATAGTTTCATGCCACCATTTCCTTTTAATTTTTCCGTAATAAGTTCTCCCAATACCCACATGTTCCCAATTGGAATCCAGGCCAGCCAAGCATAGTCAATATTTTCATTTTGTGCCATTTTCATAACTGCAAATGCAGTTAAAACGTAGCCAATAATTCCTAAAATCACAAAGATAAAATTCATCCTATTCCCCCCTTCGCTACTAATTTATTTTGCTTTTGAGAAAAAATTCCTTAACTTATTTTAAGGTTCAAAAGATAAAAAGCTTTCATAGATTTTTATTTCTCCGCAAGCTTTGAAAGCTTAAGACTCTTATAGCAAAAATGATAAGGCAATGATACCAACGGAGAGTTGAAACAATATTTCTAACCAATCCTTCGTCCGTCGGCCAACTAAATGGTAAAAACGCATCCCACATCGAACCACAATACAAACCCAAGCTAACGTAATAAGAATAGGGGGAATTACCATCCCATAAATCCTCCTTAAAATCAAAGATAGACAAGCTTATCTAATATCTATGATATTTTTGGAGGGAGAATTCTTTTTTAAATAAGAAGGTTAAACAAATTTTGATCTTTATTGATTTCGATGTAAGAAAAACCGTTTTGTTCCATACGCTGAACTAGAGGTTCATAATCACTCTTATTTTGTAGTTCAATTCCTACAAGGACAGGCCCTTTATCCCTGTTATTTTTTTTCGTATATTCAAATCGAGTGATATCATCGTTTTTCCCCAACACTTCCATCATAAATTCGCGTAGTGCTCCAGCTCTTTGAGGAAAATTTACAATAAAGTAATGTTTATACCCTTCATAAATTAATGACCGTTCTTTCATCTCTTGCATTCGATCAATATCGTTATTTCCCCCACTAATGATACAAACAATATTCTTTCCTTTAATCTCTTCTCGATAAAAGTCGAGTGCTGCTATCGGCATAGCACCAGCTGGTTCAGCAACTATGGCATTTTCGTTATAAAGATCCAGTAAGGTAGTACATATCTTGCCCTCAGGAACGACAATGATATCATCAATAACTTGATTACCGATTTCAAAAGGAATATTTCCAACCTGTTTTACGGCTGCACCATCAACAAATTTATCAATTTTATCAAGGGTAACTACTTTTCCGGCTTCCATTGACCGTTTCATACTTGGAGCACCTAATGGTTCTACACCTATAACTTTTGTATCCGGGCTAATGCTCTTCATGTAGGATCCAACGCCAGAGATTAACCCCCCACCCCCTATGGACATAAATACATGGGAAACAGATTCTTCAACAGAGTCCAAAATTTCCAGTCCAACTGTACCTTGCCCTGCAATTGTTCTTTCGTCATCAAAAGGGTGGATGAATGACATACTATTTTCTGAACAATATGATACTGCTTCTTTGTAAGAATCATCAAATGTGTCCCCTGTCAGAACAACATCAATGAACGGTTGCCCAAAAAAATCAACTGCAGATACCTTTTGCCGTGGGGTTGTAGTAGGCATAAAAATCTTGCCCTTCACACCAAGTGCCTTACAAGAATAGGCTACACCTTGAGCGTGATTTCCTGCGCTTGCACAAACTACTCCATTCTTAAGCTCTTCAGGAGTTAGACTTTGCATTAGATTATAAGCTCCACGTATTTTAAAGGAACGAACTACTTGTAAGTCTTCTCTTTTCAAATAAACATTACAATCGTATCGGTTAGATAATATTTCATCTCTTTGGAGTGGAGTTTTCACCACTACGTCTTTTAGAGCTTGATTTGCGATTAAGATATCTTTCACTTGAATGGTTTGTAATGTTTTCGTCACCGCTGAACTTCCTTCCCTGCATAAAATATTTAGACTTATACTACCACAACCTTTACTTAAGAAAAACCAATTTGCGAATATTTTCTGAAAAATTTAACTAATAAAAAAATGAAAGCGGTTTACTATTTTTGTAAACCGCTTTCATTTTTTTATTTGTTGTGTTGATTGCGATATTCGTCTTTTATCTCCCGACGAAATCCTTCAATAGATTCCTCGCGTCGTTTGTTTTTTTCTTCTATTTGTTGTCTCTCTTCTCTAGAAGAAAATTGCATAGCTTCATGTGATTCCTCAATATTTTCTATTGTGTTTTGAACCATATCTTGAAGCTTTTCAACATTATCAGATCGGTCGTCTGGATTTGGCTTTGGATAATTACGATTCACCATCCATCCCCCTATTTTCCTTTTGTTTGTATAACTTGTGTTTGATATCTACTTTTAACTTGCATTTTTTTTCCTTTGTTTCCACTAAAACCTCGAGGTTGTGTCCCTAAATGGTCAGGGGCGAAATGTTTACTATCCCTTTTCGGATTACCCATGTATCCATTCCTCCTTTTTAACACCTCATGTATAGTATGATTCGATGGACAGAGAGTATGCTAAAGAAGGACTCATCATTTTTTGGTAAAGATTAGAAACCAAGGCATTCAGCAAGCTTGTGGGTGTATGCTTTGGTTGTCCTCATACTGATAGGTAAAGTTTCCTATCAGTAAAAAAGCCTCGGTCTATGACCTGGCTTTCAATGCGTTCAATCTTTCAAAAACACGTTCTTCAATCTTCTCCATCGCAGATTGATCATTTTCAATCAACATTCGATTTTCTTGTACAAGTTCTTCAAATGATTTCCGCTTTCTCCTTTTCATGGCGATCCCTCCTATTTTTATAATAGGATAACCAAATTTAGGAGAGTTCATTCATCTTTTCAATCATCATCTCTTCTGTTAAAGGCCCGACATGTCTTTCTAACTGTATTTTGCCATCCGTTCCAATGAAATACGTTGTGGGAAGTGCAACAGCTCGATAAGGTTTTGTGGCTTCATCTTCAGGATCAAGGAGTACAGAAAAGGTATATCCATATTCTTGAATAAAGGAGCTAACTTTTTCTTTTCCACTTTCTGTAGTCGTATAATTAATAGCTAGAATGACCACTTCATCCTTATACTTTTCATAAAAAGATTGCATTTCTGGCATTTCTTCTTTACATGGTGGACACCATGTAGCCCAAAAATTCACAAAGACCTTTTTTCCTCGAAGCTCTGATAGTGCTACGGTTTTACCGTCCAAAGTTTGTAGAGTAAAATCAGGCGCAACTTCCCCAACCTTTAGTCCTTCAGGTAATTGAGGAGTATTGTTTACTTCCTCGCTAGACAGAACATTTTCCTCTACTGAATGATTCGAACTCAACTCATTAGAAATAGTGTAGAAAGCGACACCAATTAAACCTATGAGTAAAATGAAGGATATCCAACGTTGAACCAATTTGTAATCTTCCTTTCATCTTGTGAAAAAAAGCAACGGAATCCCGTTGCTTTTTTATTATCCATTCTTTTGAAGCTTATTTCGCAATACCATTTGTAAAATTCCGCCATGACGATAGTAGTCAATTTCAACTTCACTGTCAAAGCGTGCAATAACTTCAAAGTTAGTCTTTTTCCCATTTTTAGATGTTGCTGTAACTTGAACAAGGTCATGTGGTTTCACATTCTCTTCGATAGAAATATCAAATGATTCTTCCCCTGTTAAACCAAGAGTTTCACTGCTTTCACCTTGTTTGAATTGAAGAGGAAGAACTCCCATCATCACTAAGTTTGAACGGTGAATTCTTTCAAAGCTTTCAGCAATGACTGTTTTAATTCCTAACAGATTCGTTCCTTTTGCAGCCCAGTCACGGGAACTTCCCATTCCATAGTCTTTTCCAGCTACTACAAGTAAGCTAGTACCATCAGCTTTATACTTCATAGCTGCATCATAAATAGGCATTACATCACCTGTTGGCCAGTAAGTGGTATATCCTCCCTCTGTTCCAGGAGCGATCTGGTTTCGGATTCGGATATTTGCAAAAGTTCCTCTTGTCATTACTCTATCATTTCCACGACGTGAACCATAGGAGTTAAAGTCACGAGGTGAAACTCCTTTTTCCTGCAAGTAACGACCTGCTGGCATATCTTTAGCAATTGCACCTGCTGGTGAGATATGGTCCGTCGTTACAGAATCGCCAAATTTACCAATGACACGCAAACCAGACAAAGACTTAACCTCTTCTGGGTCTGGAGATAACCCTTCAAAGAATGGTGGGTTATGAATATAGGTAGAATCCTCATTCCACTCGTATAGTGGTTCATCTGTTGTGTTGATATTATTCCACTCTTCATTTGAGTTGTAAACTGATTCGTATTCTTTCCTGAAAATTTCTGGTGTTACTACCTTAGCAATTTCGGATTTAATTTCTTCCATTGAAGGCCAAATATCAGCAAAGTAAACATTATTTCCATCTTTGTCTTTACCGATTGGGTCATCCTCAAGATCCACATCAACTGTACCTGCTAAGGCATAGGCGACTACAAGTGGAGGTGAAGCTAAATAGTTAGCTTTTACCAATGGATGGATACGACCTTCAAAGTTACGGTTTCCTGAAAGTACAGACGCTACGGTCAAATCAGAGGAAGCAATAGCTTCTTCAATTTCTTCAGCTAATGGACCAGAGTTACCAATACATGTCGTACATCCATAACCTACAAGATTAAACCCAAGTTTATCTAGGTATGTCATTAATCCAGCATCTTCTAAATAACGAGTAACTACTTTTGATCCTGGTGCTAGTGAAGTTTTCACATATTTAGGCACTTCTAATCCCTTTTCTACTGCTTTCTTAGCCAAAAGACCAGCGCCCAACATAACATATGGGTTAGATGTATTTGTACAAGAAGTAATAGCTGCAATGGCAACTGCGCCTGTTTTCATCACAGACTTCTTGCCGTTTGGATGTTCAATCTCAACTTTTTTATTAATTTCACTTTCATCTAATCCAAAGCCTGCATTTCCTGCTGGAGTAGTTAAAGCTTTATTAAAGGATTTTTTCATTTCAGAAAGTGGAATTAAATCCTGTGGACGTTTTGGTCCAGAAAGATTGGGTTCTAGCTCAGATAAATCGATTTCTACTAACTCAGTGAATTCTGGGTCAGGATACTCTGGGGAATACCAAAGATCATTTTTCTTACAATATTCTTCAACTAGAGAAATTTGATCTTCCGTTCTTCCTGTTAATCGCATATATTCAAGTGCTTCTTTATCAACCGGGAAGAAACCACATGTTGCACCATATTCAGGAGCCATATTGGAAATGGTTGCACGATCTGCAAGAGGCATTTCCTTTAATCCAGGTCCAAAAAATTCCACGAACTTACCAACAACATTCTTTTGGCGTAGAACTTGGGTGACTTTTAACGCTAGGTCAGTGGCTGTAGTTCCATTTGGAAATGAACCTGTTAGTTTAACACCAATAACTTCTGGAGCAGGGAAGTAAGATGGCTGGCCTAACATTCCAGCTTCAGCCTCAATTCCTCCAACACCCCATCCAAGAACACCTAAACCGTTAATCATGGTGGTATGAGAATCTGTACCTACTAATGTATCTGGATAGGCTTCATATTCACCGTTTTCACCTTCAACTGCATGAACTACTTTGGCAATATATTCAAGGTTAACCTGGTGTACAATTCCTGTTGCAGGTGGTACTGCACGGTAATTATCAAAAGCTTTTTGAGCCCATTTCAAAAATTCATATCTCTCTGCATTACGTTCAAATTCTAATTCCATATTTCTTTTTAAAGCATCAGCCGTTCCGTATCGATCAACCTGTACGGAATGGTCAATTACTAAATCAACTGGAACCTCTGGGTTAATTTCATTAGGACTACCACCCAAATCAACCATAGCCTTACGTAAAGAAGCTAAGTCAACAACGGCTGGAACACCTGTAAAGTCCTGTAAAATTACGCGAGAAGGTTTAAAAGGAACATCTACTCCTTTTCCTTCTTCTGTGCCCCATCTTGCTAATTTTTCAACATGCTCATCTTGAATAACTCGTCCATCATGTTGTCTTAGGACGGATTCCAGTAAGACGCGGACAGAATAAGGCAATCTAGAAATTTCCCCTTTACCCGCTTCTTCTAGGGTTTTAAGTCGGTAATAATTATACTTTTTACCGTTCAATTCAAATTGCTTACGAGCTTGAAATGCATTATCTCGTGCCATTTTTCCCCCTCCTTCATAGTTCGCCGCGGAGTATAATCGAATCAACTCCAACATTCCCCAATTGTTTCAATTTTTCTGCACTTTTATATTTTAAATGAAAACGATTTATAAGTAAAATGATTCGTTATTGTAGTTGTCAAGCCAATAAAAATGACTTGCAATTTACACAAGCCATTTTTAAACAAGCTTATTCTTCTATATGTGCTTTTATAATGTCCAAATGTGATCGAAAGTCTTCCGGGAGTTTGACACTTCAAATCTACAAAAATGCT
>JAWJLM010000038.1 GCA_040191315.1 Bacillaceae bacterium S4-13-56
AACTGCTCTTTTTGATGTTCAGATGCAAGGCTCAAGGCAGAATTAATTTGTTGATAAGCCTCATTGATTTCTTGCTCCAAATGATCCACTTCATAGCCAAAATTAGGATCATGTACAGAGGAGACAACAACATCATGAGCTTTCATTGCTTCACGATATCCGTTTTGAGCAGCTTGAAATGAATCCTGATTATTGTCGTAAGGCACAATTATCCCTCCTTCTTAAGGATATTGTGTCCTATTCATAATAAATCATCCATTGTACATACTATAAATGATCCCAAAGGAGGAATGAAAATGGCTGATAAGAATATTTCTAAAGGCGATTTTGCAAATGGTGCCCATGCGGAATATGGTGAAAAAAGAAGTGGTTCAAAAAAGGTGAAACAAAAGAACCACAGTCGTCAAAAACAACATACTCATCACGATTTATAAGTTTTTTTGATCATTTGCTAAGACTGCCTTTTGTAAAATAAGAAGGTCATCCACAGTCAGTGTTCTAAAGTCAAAATAAAGTTCTTGATCTAAGATTCGGCCAATGATTGGTATGGAATAGGAGCGAAAACAAGCTTCCAGTTGATGGGCGCTGGCTGTTGGATGATTTAGCTTGATCCCAACTGATTCAAGCTCCACCTCTGGCATGGTTCCCCCACCAATTTGAGAGGTTAGAGAAACTTTCTCCATATTAATGTATGTTGTTGGTACACTAGATAGAAAATCCTCCACTTGAACCTCAATATCATGTGGCTTTTTTAAAATGTTTTGAATAACTGGTATCTTGTTTCTATGTTCTTTTCCTTTGAGATAAGCCTTTAGTGTAGCTTCTAAAGCAGCAAAAGTCATTTTATCAACTCGTAAGACGCGGGCAAGTTGATGTTTTTTCAAACGATCAATGATCTGTTTTTTCCCAGCAATAATCCCCGATTGAGGACCTCCCAACAGTTTATCTCCACTAAAACTCACAACGTCAGCTCCAGAATCAATTACTTTTCGAACAGCTGGCTCGTCACCAATACCCTCTTCTTCATAATTGTAAATAGCACCGCTTCCTAAATCCTCATAATAGATTACCTGTTGGTCATGTGCCAGTTGGATCATTTTGTCTCTAGGAACCGATTCCGTAAATCCAATGATCTTAAAATTACTCGTATGTACTTTCATGAGCATTGCGGTGTCTTCATTAATTGCACCTTCAAAATCATAAAGATGAGTTTTATTGGTTGTTCCAACTTCAATCAGTTTTGCATCACTTTCATCCATAATGGCCGAAACTCGAAAGCTTCCACCAATTTCTACTAACTCCCCTCTGGAGACAATAACTTCTTTATCTTTGGCTAAAGCGCGAAGAATTAAATAAACGGCAGCTGCATTATTATTTACCACCATACAGGCTTCAGCACCCGTAATTTCTTGAAGGAGAGATTCAATAATAGAATGTCTGGATCCTCTTTTTCCTACATCAAGTTGATATTCTAGGTTTGAATAATGGGAAGATACCTCCACAACCTGTTCAATTGCTTCCTTTGATAAGGGAGCTCGTCCTAAGTTTGTGTGTAAAATGGTCCCTGTTCCATTAATCACTCTTCTTAAGGATGGAGTTAACCAACGAATTGCTCTTCTTTCGACACCTTGAACAATCCTATCCTCCATATTACCAGTTATAGAATCTTTTCTATCCTTAGAAGCAAGGATTAAATCCCGTAAATCATTTATTTCTTGCTGAATCCAATTTGTGATCAAATTATTATCCAATTGATTTTCTTTTAGCAGTTTTACAATTCCCTCCATTTTTTGAACTTCATGAACGGGCGGAATTTGTCGTAGGAGCTCTTGCATAAGCCTTCCCCTTTCCATCATTTACATATTTCATAGTATATCATGATTTGTTTACACAGAAAAACACGCGATTAATGTTAACCACGTGCTTTCATGCTATCTATTTTCTTCTATTTTGGTAATAATAAGTTGAACATCTGGAAACCTTCCTGTGTCTAATTTAGAATAAACCTTTTGCTCATTCACTATAACTTCAAAAGCCCCACCAGAACTTGGGATGAGTGTCAGTTCCTTGATGTTTTGCCTAAAGTGCGTAAATAATTCTTGTGCGAGACTCGCAGCTTTTGGGGCATAATTTCATTGCATGCAAAATTCAATGCTAACGCTCGTGCTCAATCCAATCTACCTCCTATTTATCCCACATGAACGGGCAAGAATACCCTACCTCAAGTCTTAAGGGAAACGAAAAGAGTAGGTGGCCCATGAAAATATACCATTGAATTTTTCATCCTTGTTGGTGAAGCTTGCTTCATGGTTGGCTGCCCGTAAATGTCGATTGATTCAAGGGCCTTTAGGTTATACCCTTGGGTGCTAACAATCAGTGGGGGACCCCACTGATTGAAGTTTCCTTTATATTTTTAGTATAAGAAATAGAATGATGTAATACAAAAAGATTGCTCTATTTATAAGTGAATATCTTCCTACTAAGGCAAGTTTTAAAGAACTATGATATTATTACATTCTTATATTTGGCGTATAAGTAAATCTTATACTATACTATCTCTATGGAGGTGTAATACATGTCAAATGAGCAAATTCGTTTAACTCAACTTTCTTCAAAAGCTGGTTGAGGTTGCAAAATTGGTCCTGAAGACCTGGCGCAAGTATTGCGTCATTTAGATAAACCTACACATGATGTTAATCTGTTAGTAGGTCATGATACATCAGACGATGCAGGTATATATAAACTAACTGATGAGATTGCTCTCATACAAACCGTAGATTATTTTACTCCTGTCGTGGATGATCCTTTTTTATTTGGACAAATTGCGGCTGCCAACGCCTTAAGTGATGTATATGCTATGGGCGGTGAAGTAAAGACAGCTCTAAATATCGTTGGATTTCCCATTAAAAAATTAGGTGGAGAAGTCCTAGCAGAAATACTGAAGGGAGCACAAGCCAAGGTAACAGAAGCAGGTGGAATTACCGTTGGTGGACACTCCATTGATGACCAAGAACCAAAGTTTGGATTAGCTGTTACAGGGATTGTTCATCCTGAGAAATTTTATCGTAATGTGGGAGCACAAGCAGGAGATGCTCTAGTCCTTACTAAACCCCTTGGTGTAGGAATCATAACAACTGCCATTAAACGCGAAAGAGCAACGGAAGACCAAAAGGAATCTGTTGTAGAAGCAATGGCTACTTTAAATAAAACGGCTGCTGAAAAATTACAGGGAAAAGACGCACATGCGGTAACTGATATTACAGGTTTTGGACTGTTAGGACATCTATCCGAAATGGCTAATGGAAGTCATGTATCTGCAGAAGTGTACTATCATAAAGTTCCTCAGTTAGAAGGAACTCTCGAATTAGCACAAGAAGATGTTGTACCTGGTGGTAGCAAGTCCAACCATAGATGGTTGAAGGATGAAGTTAGCTATCATGAATCACTAGATGAAGCTAAGCAATTAATCCTTTGTGATTCCATTACGTCTGGTGGATTGCTTGTATCATTACCTAGTGACCAAGCAGAACAATATGTAAAAGAAATGAAAGAAGCAGGACATAGTTATACTACCATCATTGGTCAAGTAACGGAGAGAAGTGTTATGACTATTGATGTAAAAGAATAATCAAAAAGGGATGACATTTTCACGTCATCCCTTTTTGATTATAACTTTTTTCTCCATTTTCTATTATCTTCTACCCTAGTCGTATACCCTTCTTGGTCCAACTTTTCCATGAATGGAATTAAATATTTCCTCGAAAGACCTAAAATATCTTTTGCTTCTTTTAATGAGAAAAGATCTCCTGTATTTTCGTTTAATTTATGAATGGCTTTTTCAAGTGAATCCCTGTGGATCAAGTGTTTATCACTCATCACAAAGGCATTTTTATATGTTGATAAATACTGCCAAAACTCGTCAGCTACTTCAGCTGGCACCTTATATTTATCCACATAAGTTTCCCACTCTTGTACCTCTAGTCCATCCTGCAAAAGATCTTGCTCTAGTTTTTCTAAACGCGTCCCCCACCCTTTTGGATATGTTGGAGTATACCCCTTTTCGGAAAGGTATGGTCCTATAGATTTGATTAACCCTGCTTCCATCCACTTTGTAATTAGCTGTTCTACTAAAGGTTTTGGCGCAGTTATCAATTTCACCGCTTCTGGTTTATTCATCCCTACTCTTAACGGAAATTTGTCATGATAGTCATTTAAAAGGACTAATAGTTGGTCTTGTAAAGTATTCATAACTCTAGTACGGACATAGTGATTTCCAATTTGCTGTATATCACCTTTATCTCGTAAGTTATTTATCATACTTCTAACATCGTCTGGATCTAGGGCCAGCTCTTGAATTAACTGGGTTTCTGTTAGCCAGGCATGTTCTGATAACAAGTCCAATAAATGTTCTTCAGGCGTACCTTCTTTTTTTCTTTCTAATTGCTCAATAGTCTTTTCGCCAAAACGGTATTTTTCCCCTTTTGGGTCAATAATCCACCCTCCACCCATCGTTTCAACTGGGCTAGGTCGACGTAGAATAAAACGGTCTCCCCTACGTGTAACAATCTCTTCCTCTAATCTTATTTGGCACAACACTTCTTTATCATCCTGTGTTACCTCATTGCGATCAAAAAACACAATCTTACCCATAACCTCAGAAGTACCTGTATGAAATTTAACAGGGGAGCGTTGTTTCAATGGAATATCAAGACTATCAACTAAAGTTAAGGAAATGTCTACTGTATCTGTTACTACAAAATGGTCCGAGCAAACCAAAACATCTCCTCGATAAATCTCATTCTTAGATATTCCACCGAGATTAATGGCCGCACGTTGTCCAGCAAAAGCTTGTTCAACCGGTTTTTTATGAACTTGTATCTGCCTGATTCTTGCGGGTTTATTGTATGGAAGAATCATCAGTCGATCTTCCTTATTTACTGAACCTTCATAAATAGTACCGCGAACTACTGTCCCTTGACCTTGAACTGTAAAAACTTGATCAATAGGTAATCGGAAGGAACCTTTTTGGTCCCTAGGTGGTAATTCTTTAAGCATTAGTTCAATCTCTGTTTTAAGCTCATTAATCCCTTTTTCAGATATACTATCAACAAAAAGCATTGGGGAATCTTCAAAGGCGGAACCATTCACTTGTTCTCTTATATCTTCCTCCACTAACTCCAATAGTTCATCCTCAACCATTGATGTTTTAGTTACAACGATAATCCCATTAGTAATTCCTAAAAGGGTCAATATATCCAAATGCTCTTTTGTTTGAGGCATTACCCCTTCATCTGCAGCAATTACAAGCAATACAAGGTCAATTCCAGCTACACCTGCAATCATTTGACGAATGAAACGCTCATGTCCAGGTACATCAATAATGGAAACAAGTAAGTTTTCATCTTCAAGCTGCAGGGGAGCAAATCCTAATTCAATAGAAATTTTTCGTTCTTTTTCTTCCTTTAATCGATCAGTATCTATTTGTGTTAATGCTTTAGTTAAAGTTGTCTTTCCATGGTCTATATGTCCAGCCATTCCTATAGTAAAATACCGTTTCTCCATTGAAAGCTCATCCCTTCTATCAACCATTCATTATTACTACAAGTTTAGCCTATATTTATGGAAGATGTCTAACTAAATAATCAATGTTCAGTATTGTCCTGACAACTCCCACAGCTAAAGCAGTGGGGTTCTAGGATGCTAACAAGCTTCTCTCTGATGCCCTTATCTTTCCTTTCGGAAAGAGTTTCCACCAAAGTACTAGCTGGAATTCTCCTAAAATATTAACGGACGTATTGCGTATAAGCAAGGCAATGTGTTGCTTTGTGATTGTTTTAACTGTGCAATCTCGCAGTTATGCCATTCAATGAAACGCTCCCATTCTTCGTGGCATAAATCTATATCCATAGAATGGAGCGTTTCCTTGGTGTTTCTTATTAAAAACGCACTATATAAATCCCGTTGAATCAGGAATTCTCCGAAATCATTCCATCTTTCTGAAAGTTGTTTTTTGTTATATTCTCCTGTGAGATGGTTAAATTGAGTCGCTTTTACGGCATAAGTATTTATTTTCTTTAAGGAACGACCTTGGTAGCCTAACTTG
>JAWJLM010000039.1 GCA_040191315.1 Bacillaceae bacterium S4-13-56
TATGTGCTTCATCTCCACCTTGAACACCATAACTCCATTCGCTTGCTCTAGTTTTGTGCTTCATCTCCACCATGATCACCATAACTCCATCCACCCGCTCTAGTTATGTGCTTCATCTCCACCATGATCACCATAACTCCATCCACCCGCTCCAGTTATGTGCTTCATCTCCACCTTGAACACCATAACTCCACTCACCCGCTCCAGTTATGTGCTTCATCTCCACCTTGAACACCATAACTCCACTCACCCGCTCTAGTTATGCGCTTCATCACTACCATGAACACCATAACTCCATTCGCTTGCTCTAGTTATGTGCTTCATCTCCACCATGAACACCATAACTCCATTCGCTTGCTCTAGTTATGCGCTTCATCTTCACCTTGAACACCATAACTCCACTCACCCGCTCTAGTTATGCGCTTCATCACTACCATGAACACCATAACTCCACTCACCTGCTCTAGTTATGTGCTTCATCTTCACCATGAACACCATAACTCCATCCACCAGCTCTAGTTATGCGCTTCATCTCTACCATGAACACCATAGATAGCAGTTTAAATTAAAAAAGGGCTTTATCACTTGGATAAAGCCCTAAAAAATACACTTATTCATAATACGCCCATTGACGTACTCCATTAACTTTGTAATGTCTTCCCAGTATTTGACCAACTCTTCTATGAGGTACAATTTTACACCAATCATAGACCAGATTATTTGTTATCTTTTTATTAGGAAACAAAAGTTTTATTTCGTTTACCGACCTAATTACTGCCTCAGAAACAAATTCCTCATAACCACATTTTTCACACATGCATTTTCGATCCTTAATTTTCACCAAAAAACTCCTACACTCCCCACAAGTTACGCCTTTCTGCAATTGGTCATAGGTGTATGTGGAGATTTTGGCAAAGGGGTTCTTGGTTTGGTGTAAAGAGATTAGTTGATTTGCGAGTTTTTTATCTTTTTCTCCGAGAACTGAGGGTTTGCTATTTAAGTCATTAATCAAACGATTGATTTGGGTTGGAAATATGATGGGAAGGTTCATAGGGGCTTGATATAGGGTAAATTCAGGGTTAACGAACACTATTTCAGCTTGTATGGAGTAATGTTGTTTCAAACTTTGCAATAATTGACGTGTTAAACTTTCACACCTTTTTAACTGGTCCACAGGGTTTTTATATTCTCGATTTGTGGTAAGTGAATACAGCTTGTCCGAATCGAGGCAAAAGTCTCCTTGAAAATTTTTTGTATCAAATAAGTGGAGGATCCCCTGAGAAATGACTAGGGAGTCGATTTGAAAATATGATCCATGTAACTCCAGCAACAAGTCACTAATAATATAGCAGTCTTCTTGGAGACTCTCTAGATGCTTGTCAAATAAAAGTTCTCCCGCATATCCTTTCTCGAGACTGTAATAATGCACTTTATCTTTGTCTGATAAATCCATGCGGGTATTCAGAGATCTCAATGTTTTTAATTCATCTGATTCCGTTCGTTCTTTTAATAGCATCGAACACAACCTTTCTTTTTTTCATTTTAAAAAATAACTTGAGGATGACTTTCTAGGCAGGGAAGTGTTACATCGGGGAGCAAAAGAGGATGGTAATATATTCAAATTATACAACTTGGCCAATGCTCAATAAAATAACAGAAGTGACGATTCTGTGGCAAGTTTAAAAGGAGGTCACAAAGAATCAAAAACCTCAACCCGCCCACAGCCAAGTTGAGGTCATACAATCCTATTCTGTTTTCTCAGGAACATCCTCATCGTCTTCAAGGGCTAGAAGCACAACGCCAATTTCTTTTTCAAGGTCAGAAATCTTCTTTAAATCCTCTTTTGACAAATGGGCAAGTTCTTCCTTACCTTTCATTACAGCTCAGTCCTTTTTAGCTATAACATTCCTCTAAGAAACTAATTTATTCTAAAACCTTGCTACTTCCTCGAAATTTTATCGATGGCATTCATACATCATCTGTTAATCTGAATTGTAATGCCCCTATGTTTTCTTGTGCATGACGTACCTTTGTGCACTAGATTTCACCGTGAGGTTTTTTCGATAAAAGAGAAACTTTTTGACCGCAGCTATAGTAGATCACAGCTTATGGCATAAACGGATTCATTAGGCTTATACACCTTTGTACTAAACCCTTTTTCTTTCAAAAAGGATTCCATCTTAGCGGATGAGATTCTTTCATGAAGAGGAGGGCCTACTTCAGATTCAATCGCCTCCCAATCAATAATAAGTATTCGACCACCAGATTTGGTGATTCTCTTAAATTCACTTAATGCTTTTTCCAAATTTGGGATCTCGTGCATGACAAAAGCAATTACTGTCTTATTAACTTGGGCTGAATCCATTTTTATATCTTCTAAATCGCTGACTATATAATGAATATTATTTAGCTTTTCCGTTTGTGCTCTTTCCTTCAATAGATCTAACATCTTAGGTTCAATGTCCACCGCAAACACGTCAGCTTTGTTTTTTTGGGCCAATGGTATGGTTAAAAAACCATTCCCAGCCCCCAAATCTGCCACAACATCATTTTCTTGTATATCAAGATATTCTATAACTTTTTCTGGTAAAATTAATTTCGTTCTCTTTGGATCAAGCAGTTTTTCTGCCTTTTCTGGCTTAAAACGATGGCCTGTCACTTCGCTAACCTCCTATTTTTCTATTTCATCTTTCCATTCTAGCATTCCGCCTACCATGTTTTTCACTTTATATCCTCGACTCTTCAAAAATCGTGCAGCCATTCCACTTCGGTTTCCGGATCGACACACTAGAATATGCTCTTTTTCTTTATCAATTTCATGAAGGCGATTTTCTAATTCTCCTAAAGGGATATGGTTTGCAGCAGGTATTTTCCCTTGTTCTACCTCTTCATATTCACGAACATCAATTATATTTCTCATTTTCGGATCTTCTGAAACATAGTTAAGAACGTCTTTCGGTTGGATTTCTTTTACACCTGAATTCTCCATGAGTACCCACCCCTTTTATACGCTTTTCCTAATACAACCAGCTAAGCGGTCTTCAATATCTTTAATTCATCATTTCAACCATGCTAATAAAAGCTGTTGGTTTAGACATTCCTATTTTTGTTTGAACTGCTCATTATAGACAACCATTTTACAAAGTAAAAAGTATCCCACCATCAAATATTCAATTAGTACCCCTTTTAGCCTCCTGTGGGTTGCAAACTTCAAGAACTTCAAGAACTTTAAGGACTTCAAGAACTTCAAGAACTTCAAGAACTTTAAAATCTTAATCAAAGTCTAAACCCTTTTCTTTTAATTATCAAAGCTCCACAAAATACCGAATTTCTCCTGTTTTAAATTTTCCTCTAAGCTTGTTATTGCGCTCCTCAGACTCTTAGATGTTTCCATCGTAAAGTCGAAATTCATTTTTACTCCTCTTTCATCAATTCTCATCACCAGATCGCTATCCTGAATTCTCCTAATTAGTATCTCTTAATGAAATCGTGTCATACGATAATTTCAGGTTCACTCCATTAATGCGTTCCTTAAAAAAGTTCTTTTTTCTTCCTTTCCATATAATCCAGATCCTCTATATTGGCTAAAGGATACATTTTGTATTTAGAAAACTTGGCATTTGCGAATGCCTTAGTTGCACTTATGCAGATAGGAAATTTTTATACTTTTGTATGAAAACAGACCCTGCAAAACTTTTGTATACGTGATCAAGTCACAATAGATGGTACTTCTATACCGTCACAACCCTTTTCTTATGCAGGGTATCCTTTTTCAGGATCCACCAATGTATATTTCGACCTGGTCATATTGTTATTAAAGGTATTCCCAAAGATGAACAAGATTTATCCTCCTTGTTTGATTAGGAATCCATTTTCATGGTAGATGGTGGCTCCGCAAAGCGAGCCATAATGATTTCTTATCTGCATAAGAAAAGCGCAAGCGCCCTTCGAAACAAGAAAATCACTTGTTTCTGCGAAGAAGGTCTATAGTAGCTTTCCTTAGCGCGATTACTCGAGGCAACTTCGAAGATCGCTCGATGAAGCTTTTTCGCTGGAGCTAGAAAAATCATCTAACAACTTATAAATTCTGATACTAACCAAAAAAACTCCAAAGACCATGCTTCATTTTCACTGTGCTTTTATGAGCGAACATCTTTAAGGCATCGGATGATGGTTCCTAGAATGGCTATGCCTATACTACTGTGTATTTTAAATTGATAAAATCTATCTCCCACGAAAAACTTGATTGCCTTCCATTTGCGATTGCTTTTAATATTTTTCAGGTAAGATTGGTAGGAAAGACTCCTCAAAATTAATGAGGAGCTCTTTCCTAACATGTTTTATCTAAAATGTTTTCATCCTCTGTTCTATTTTACTTAAAATCGCATTAGTCACGATTGCTAAACCTGCTGCTAAAATACTTCCCCACACGATTTTTACTGTGTTCATTGTCCGTAGTCCGTCAAATAAAATACTACCTAGACCGCCAGCATTGATGAAGGCCGCAATCGTTGCAATCCCTATGGTAGAAACAACAGCAAGTCGCACACCTGTAAATATGGCTTTTTTGGATAAAGGGATTTTAATTTTAAAAAGCAATTGCAGCTTACTCATCCCAAGACCCGTTGCCGCTTCAACTATTGCCGGATCTACTTCATTTAGGCCTTCCGTAAAGTTACGTAAGAGCAAGTATTGATTATACACGACCAATACGATGATTGCGGTTGTTTTTCCAAGTCCTGTTAATGGTATTAATAAAGCAAACATAGCTAGGCTTGAAATCGAATAAATAACGGATGAAGCATAGACTAATACTTTAGATAATGCTCTCGAGTAGATAGATATTATAGTTAAAGCAGATGCCAAAAGAAGAGAGAGCACTAGGGTGATGATTAACATTTCAATGTGCTCTAATAATGGATACAACAGCTTCTCCGGGTAACTAGTTGCATAATCTATCACTCTAATCCCTCCCAGAGTTTTTCTTGATTTCTGGATGATTCTATAAGGGAAGAGACAAATTCATCTGCTGGATTTCTCACGATATTTTTAGGAGTGTCGAATTGACTTACTTTACCATTATTCATAATCACTACTTTATCTCCAAGTTTAAAGGCCTCGTTAATATCATGTGTGACTAGTAAAAATGTTTTTTTCAAACCACCGTGGATTCGTAATAATTCCTCTTGAAGATTCACACGAGTGATTGCATCAACAGCCCCTAAAGGTTCATCCAATAACATAATCTTTGGGTCAACGGCCAGTGCTCTCGCCAACCCCACTCTTTGTTGCTGGCCTCCTGATAACTGGGATGGATACCTCCCCATAAAATCACGGGGCTCTAAACCCACCAGCTCTAACAGTTCCGATACTCTTTCCTCAATGGCCTTTTTATCCCATTTCAATAATTTAGGGACGGTTGCCATATTATCAGCAATCGTCATATGGGGAAATAAACCAATCTGTTGAATGACATATCCAATTTTCCTTCGTAATGTAACAGAATCAACATTTGCAATATCTTCCTCAAACAACTTAATAGTCCCATGAGTAGGTTCATATAGCTTGTTGATCATCTTTAACAAAGTTGTTTTCCCTGACCCTGACGAACCTAGTATGGTGATAAATGCTCCTTCTTCTACGGAAAGGCTAACGTCATCCACTGCATGATATTGAGAATTTTTAAATTTTTTACTGACATGACTAATTTCAATCGCCGTTTGAGTCATCGTAACCTCCTGAACCAACTTATTGGATTGATTCGTAGTACTCTTTTGCTACTTCTTCATATTCCTCTTTGTCTACATCTACTTTAGCGTTCAATTCTGTAATGGTTGCCGTATCCAATGCTGCACTTACCTCGTTAATTACATCAGCGATCTCAGGATTTGCTTCTAGCACTTCATTTCGAACAACAGGAGCCAGATTATACGGTGGCCATACTTGCTTGTCATCCTCTAATAAAGTAAAGAGATCTGTATTTACCAACTGCCCTTCCGTCGTATACGCTGGTGTTACATCCGCTTCATCATTCTTTAATACTTCATATTTTAATCCATTATCGTAAACCTTTGAGGATTTCCAGTTGAATTCACCATACGTCTTTTCGAGAGCCGGAATTCCATCTTCTCTTTGATCAAATTCGCCCTGAGAAGCAAATCGAAGTCCCTCCGCATGTTTTTGAAGATCTGAAATGGTTGTAATACCTAGTTCTTCTGATGCTTCTGTTCGGATAACTAGCCCTTGACCATCATTTGCCTCAGCATAATCTAACCACGTAATATCGAATTGATTATCATACTCTTCTTTTACTGTGCTATATACTTCTTCCGGATCTGTAAGTAAGCCCATTTGTAAAATAGATAATAAGCCTGTTCCTGTATACTCTGGGTAAAGGTCAATTTCATCACTTGTAATGGATGTATGAATGACAGAACCAGCTATATTAAAAATCCTTTCTACATCATACCCGGCATCTTCAAGAGCTAGCGAATATAATTCTGCTACAATTAAATTCTCTGTAAAATCTTTGGAGCCTACACGAATGGTATCTTCATCGTTACCAGAACCACTACATGCAACCAAACTTAAAATTAACGTTAGTCCAACCATTCCTATCATCACTATTTTTCTCATTATTAATTCCTCCTGTTATTTTACGTATTTGTATCTCAATACACTTCTGTTAATGACATCAAGAATAAGAGTAGTTAAAATCGTTAAAATCCCTACCGAAATACCTCCAATTAAAAGTAAATCAGTCCTGTTTAAACCTAGCCCAGTGAATATAATTTCTCCAAGTCCTCCAGCCCCAATTTTCGCAGCCAAGGTGGCACTAGCAATGATCTCTATCATCGCCGTTTTAATTCCAGTAAAAATTAATGGCATGGCTAAGGGGAACTTAACCTTCCATAACACTTGCTTTTCTGTCATTCCCATTCCATAGGCAGACTCAATCATAAAATCGGGAACTTCTTTTATTCCCACAACTGTATTCATTAGAATAGGTGGAATAGCCAAAACAACTAAAGCAATTATGGCGGGCCTTACACCCGTTCCCATGATTGGAATGAGCAAAAGTAACAGAGCTAAACTCGGTATAACTCTTAGCACTTGAAAAATAGATACAATTCGATTCTCTAGCTTTTTGAATTTTATGCTTATGTATCCACTGAAAACTCCAATGATAACAGCTATGATCAAAGAGATTATACTAACTTCTAAATGTTCTCTTACTGCTAATAAAAAAGAGTCTTGGTTATTATGAAAATAATCCGTAATTTGAAACCAAATGTTATTGTCCAAATGTATCTCCTCTCTTCTATGATTTACCTATCATTTCTACTAGTGAATTATTGGAAAGTCATAACATATATGAGACTATCCCTGCTTACGAAGGTATCCTAATCAATGGTTTAAAACTGTGTATCCATTCCATTTTAAAGGTTTAAGTAGAAAAAAG
This sequence comes from Bacillaceae bacterium S4-13-56, assembly GCA_040191315.1. NCBI lineage: Bacteria > Bacillati > Bacillota > Bacilli > Caryophanales > Bacillaceae > Bacillaceae bacterium S4-13-56. Next base: position 7,463 of record JAWJLM010000039.1, read on the forward strand.
ACAAAAAAAGAGACTTATCCTTGAATTCAGTCTTAGAGAAAGTCTCTTTTTATAATTTTTAGATCTTCTGCCATTTCCAAATTTAAAACATCATTAGTAATATGTTATAGTTTCAGATATTTCATACTTTACCTCCGAATGATTTTTAAGCAGGAGCTCTTCTTTAATGTAATTTCCTGTTTTTTTATTAACTATCTTTCTCCAGATTTCATTCTGTCGATAGTTTTTACCATTTTCTTTAAGAAACTTATGGTTTTTTTCTTCGATATGGTAGGAATAAGGCCAGTCTTCATCCGTATAAATAGCACCCTTGAGATGCTTGTCTGTAAGCCAAACCTTTATCTGAAAAGCTTGGTTGGTGGGATTATAAAACCTTAAGTCTATATAATTATAAAAAACACTTGCCCCGCTACCAAAGGGAAGTACTCTACCTGAATCCGGGAATGGGTCAAAGCTATGATGATGTCTTTCTATGATTTCTAGCGGGGTGTGTAATGCCATCCAAAATAGCAGGTTTGCCAATTGACAAATACCACCACCAATCCCTGTTTTGACTTCTCCTCTTGATAACTGCATCCCCTCTATGTATCCCTTTTCTTTCGTTGTCTTTCCAACTAAATGCCAAAATGAAAAGGTTTGTCCAGGGTAAATCATAACTCCATCAATCGTATCAGAAGCAATTTTGAGGTTTGTGATTTTATTTTCTTGGAGCTGAGGGTCGCTATTCCCTAATTTTCTGCGAAGCAGCGATTGATGTTTTTTTACCGCAAAAGGCAAAGTGTCGCTAACAAAAGCATCTGCAAATTTATTTTCATTTTTTAAATCAATAATCGAACGAAAAAGCCGTTTTTGCCTTATCCTGGTGTGATAGAAAATCGGATGAATTTCACTCAATCTCATATCGATCCAACCTTTCACACTTATATATTGAAGTTGCTTGGTTCATACCAATATATTATCAGAAAACTTCACTTACCGTTGAAAGAATTTTCGGTTAAGTTATAAAAAAAGATACCCCTATATAGTTTTAGATAACCATACAGTAGGCATCAAGGAGCTTTTCTCTATTGATTTTTTGATTTTTGGTTATAGCTTACTGCAATTTGCGTTCCAACCTTTGCATTATTTTTTACTAATGCAATATTGGCTACTAGACTTTTCCCTTCCGTCAGTTCATTCACTCTCTTCAAAAGGAATGGAGTGCTATCTTTTCCGAAAATATGATTCTCTTCCGCTTCTTTGATGGCTTGATTGATAATACCATTGATATAATCCTCATTCATGGCGCTTTCCTCTGGGATTGGATTGGCGATGACTACTCCACCATTTAAACTCAATTCCCACTTTGCAATTAATGTGTTGGCAATGTTCTCCACAGAATCGGTAGAGGAGTTTAATTTATGCTCGCTGGATCTTGTGAAAAACGCAGGCAAATATTCAGTACCATAACCAATAACAGGTACGCCTTTTGTCTCCAGGTACTCTAAAGTTCTTGGCAAATCTAAAATAGACTTGGCGCCAGCACAGATAACCGCTACATTCGTCTTAGCAAGTTCTTCTAGGTCTGCTGAAATATCCATCGTTTCTTCCACACCACGATGTACACCACCGATACCACCAGTAACAAACACATGAATTCCAGCCATTTCGGCACAGATCATGGTAGTAGCTACTGTGGTGGCTCCTAATCTCTTAGTTGCCACGATTTCTGCTAAATCACGTCTCGATACTTTGGCAACGTCTGTACTTTTTCCAAACAATTCCAATTCTTCGTCTGATAAACCAATTTTAATTTTTCCATCTATGATCGCAATTGTCGCAGGCACTGCTCCGTTGTCACGAACAATTTGTTCTACTTCTCTTGCTGTTTTTACGTTTTGAGGATAGGGCATCCCATGAGAGATAATCGTAGATTCTAACGCAACAATTGGTTTTCCTTGTTCTTTTGCCTGTTGAACTTCTTTTGATAACTCCAAATATTTATTCATGTAAAAATTCCTCCACATCATGTTTTAATTTAGCTTCTGATAAGTCTTGTCTCACCGTGTAATTCGATAAAATCGTTTTGTGCCCATTTACCAAACCGGAAGTCACCACATAATCTAATTCTTTTTTGTTTAACCAGGAATGGATCACAGCTGAACAAAAGGCATCACCTGCACCGGTCACATCAACTACCGTTGGTGTCTCCACAGCTTTAAAATATCGAATTTTTCCACTGTCATCACCAGCGACCACTCCTTTGGCCCCGTTTGTTATAATTACATTTTTAACACCAAGCTCTAGCCATTCTTGAGCCGCTTCGATTATTTCCTCTTGATTATTCAATGTTGTATTGAAATACGTCTCTGTTTCATCTTTATTTAGGATTAGCCAGGTCACCTCATGTAATGCTTTCGGTAGCCGATCCATTTTAGGAGAGGAAACCGGTACAATCACTAACGGAATACCATGTTTGTTAGTAAAAGAAGACAAAAATTCAACGGTTTCCTTAGGAACGTTTAAATCTACGACAATACACTTAGCCTTTTGTAAGGTTGTACTGTTTTTCATTAATAAGGAGGGGGTAATCTTCTCGTAAATGTCCATATCAGCAAATGCTGTATATAAGTCCCCGTTCTTATTCAAAACAGCTGTATAAGAACCTGTTGATAAACCATCAAATTGGGTAACAAAATCTAAGTTCATAAAAGGAGAGGACAAATCATAGATTTCCTTCCACCCCGAGTCATTTCCACTAGCAGAAAATAAAATAACCTCTTCACCCAACCGTCCCAAATTCTCAGCGATATTTCTTGCTACCCCACCAACTGTGATGGAGGAGGTTACTGGATTGGAGGTTCCAGGAATCAAGTCATCCTTCGCATAAAATTTTCGATCGATATTAGCTCCCCCAATACAAATGACGGGATGAATGTCATTTAAAACATAAGCCTTACCTAGTACATATTTTTTCTTAACTAATCCAGAAATAATATTGGCAACAGCAGATCTTGATAATTGAACGATCTCGGCTAACTCTTGCTGTGATATAAAGGGATTTTCTGTGATCAACTTTAGGACAAGTTGTTCTTTGCTATTAAGATTATCCATTGTATAGGGCACCCCCTTTAAGTTTAAGGACTAATGTTTATATTTTAAACTTATGTTTATTATGTACCTGTTCCTCTTAAAAGTCAAATTAAAAATGCTCTATGGATAATGTGCGTTAAAGGGAAGGCTTCTAAACATGAGAAACTTTGGTTTTCTTTTATCATCATAAAAAAAAACACCCTAGTGGGTGCTTTTTATATTTCCTACTATTTCATATTCTATCGCTGAACCATCTTTTTCTTCTTAGGCTGAAATCCCTTATCCCAAAATCCTTTCTCTGAACAGCCGATACAGCAGAATTCAGCAACTATACAGCGTTCCTGACCTAGTGATTCACAAGCACTAAAAGCTGTTGGTCCTTTACAACCTAATTTAAATAGACAATAGCCTTTTTGGGCTTCTTCCGAATTATAAGATTCCACAAATAATTTTTGATCGAAATAAGGTTTACGGTGGCAGGTCGCATGGACAGTCGTTTGATAGAACATTTTTGGCCGGAATTTTTTATCTAGTTCTGGTAATTCACCATGAAAATGAATGTGCAACAAGGTACCGATAATTACTTCCGGTATAGGAGGGCACCTTGGCACTAAGGCAACCGGCACATCCTCAGGAATAATAGATCTAACATCGACGGAATTGGTAGGATTTGAACCAGCAGCAGGAATTCCACCCCATGCTGAACAGCTTCCAAACGCAATAACTGCCTTTGCATGTCTAGCTGCATGAATAATCTCTTCTCTCACGGATTTTCCGCCAATACTCAAAAAATCATCGCTACTGGGAATTCCCCATATACTGCCAACACGTACTGATCCTTATACTTTTCATAGATGGTTTCTTTATGTTGCTCTACCTGAAAACCACTGGCAGCGGAAAGAAGTTCACTGTATTCTAAAGATATAAAATTAAGAATAGTATCCAGTGATGATGGCTCAAATGAACGAATAAAGGCTTCTTTGCACCCTGTACAATCTAATGCACTGATCCATATAACAGGTAAACGACTTTTGAGTTGATTTAGCATTTCTTCATTTGAATTAATTGCATCTAACCAATTATACGTTGATGACATTGTTCTACCCCTCCTTATTGTTCAACACTTCACAAGAATTATCAAAATATAAAAGCCTAACGAAGTTACAATACTCTATAATAGGCTCCACTTCTCCGTTGAAACTTTATTCACCACATTCTTATCAATCATTTTAAAAATCCCGTGCAGCAGTCTTTACTCATATATAGTATATAAAAAAATTTATATCTCTTTATCTTGTTCAATAGGCAACCAAACGAGCTGAGGCCCCTAAGGTATCAATGGTGACAGTAGAACCATTTAGTCCCACGTCTTTACCCCATCCAATCAAAAGAGCCCCACCAAATTAAAACTTTACTGCACTGGGGATAAGGCACTTCCAGCAAGACTTTGTATCTCATTTACCCGACCCATTCTTGAATAATATGATTCTTTTCGAATATAAGTTAAAATAATAACCAAGAGATTTAGTAAGATAATCTAAAAGTTTAAGGAGTGCTAACGTTGAAACTAGTATCTATTTGTCCTAGTAACACAGAATTATTAGCATACCTAGGTTTAACTTCTTCATTAGTAGGAGTGGATGATTTTTCTGATTGGCCCGATGAAGTAAATAAACTACCTAAGCTTGGTCCTGATTTAAACATAAACATGGACAAAGTTGAAGATTTACAACCGGATCTAGTGATAGCATCTCTGTCTGTTCCTGGGATGGAAAGAAATATTGAAGAGTTGGAAAAACGGAAAATACCATTTATTATCGTCCCTAATCCTAAGACATTAACGGAAGTTGGGGAATGTTTATTATTTCTAGGTAAGGCAACGAACACACTTGAACAGGCAAAAATAGTACATGAAATATATACTAATAAACTTGAACAATATCGGACGTTAAGTAAACAAGTAACAAAGCTTAAAACCCTTTATTGGGAGTGGTGGGCAAAGCCTGTTTTTACACCAGGTGCAAATAATTGGCTAACAGAAATAAGCGAACTAGCTGGTGGGATTAATATTTTTCAAGATAACGAAAAAGCAAGTGTAAAAACAGATTGGGATGATGTAAGAAATAGGAATCCTGATATCATTTGTGTAGTTTGGGTTGGTGTACAAAAAGAAAAAGTAAATCCTAAGGTAATTCTTAAACGTCCAAACTGGGAATCTATGAATGCTATTAAAAACAATCAGTTATATATTTTAGACGAACCATTGTTTTGTAGGCCCTCCCCTCGACTTTTACTAGGTCTTAGTAAAATTGCCAGTCTTCTACATCCAAATTTATATCCTGAATTTGATGATCATAGAGACCCTTTATTAGATTAAAAGGGCCTGACCCCAACACGTTAAAACTTTACTGCACCGAGGGTCAGGCACCAGACTTACTAATCTCAACGTTTTTCGAAGAATTTGTGCTTCTCTTTTTTCTAGAAATCTATGAAGAGATCGATTTCCAGCACATTATATTTTTATCACAGGAATACATAATATTACTTAGATAACCAATATACTTTCCAAAAATTCGTCAGTCACTTTATATTCTTTGGGCCTTTGTTTAACAACTTTAACATATCCTTTATCTTCTAGGTTACTCATTATTTGATTTACTTTATACCTTGATTTATTAGAAATTTCCATCAGCTTAATTACAGGAAAATGTGCTTCATCATTAACAAATACACATAGGTGCGTCATTATTCGCAATAATTCCGCTTCCTCTTTTCTCTCATTCCAAGTATCACTTTTAAATGATTCTTTAATTCTTTCTATTTTTGACAAGTTTATTTCCAAGTCTTCAATAATTCCTTCTTGACCCGAGGAAAGTAACTCTAGCATATCTATTATATAAAAGGTCATTTCACCTTTATTTAAAGGAGATGGGATTTCTTCAAGAGCTTTATAATACTTAGATTTATTCTTATTGACCGCATATGAAAAAGTAATAGCTGAATATCTCTCCAAATATCTAGATAAGTAACTACACACTAATAAACGTCCTGTCCTTCCATTTCCATCATAAAAGGGATGTATATACTCATAATAATAATGTGCAACCATGTACCGGTATAGTTCTGCATGTTGTTCATCATCAAGATAATTGATTAAAGCATTTAGTGACCCAATAATTTCGACTTCAGTACTAATACCTATATGGGTTGTTTTTGTTCCATCATTTATCTCTACATACCCTTTTCTAAATAATTCCCCATCAGGTTCATCATCTTTATCAATTTCATCTGAAACTAAATCATCATACAACATTCTAAAATCAGATATTTCTGTAAATGGTTTAATTTTATCAATATACAAGTAGGTTTTCATTAGCCCTTTAAACCTTTTGCATTTTTTGTCTGATCTTACTAAATCATCTAATACTTCTTTTAATTCCTTCTTGGTACTACGAATACCTTCTATTTCATTATTACTTTGTGCTTCATTAACAATTAGTTTATGGAAATAGGGTTCTACAACAAAATTAGGAAGCTTACTAATTAATGAAGAAATCTTTGAACTATTTATCAATACTTTGTTATTCAAAGACATTAGTTTATGAGTATTTACATAAAACAATTCGCAGGATTCATTAATTCTTTCCCCTTTTCTAAACCCTCTAATTTTTAAAGGGGTTAAATAGCTACCGTAACTATTTTTTCTTTTATCTATTTCATTCTTATAATATTCATTACCTTCTCTATAGAAAATTTTTGTTAATTTTTCATATTCCATAATTTTCACCTCTCTTGTTTTAAATTATCGTCATTTTTTAAAATTATATAACTACATATATATATTTTGCAATAAATTTATGTATTTTTTAATTTTTATTATAAATAAAGTCAAATTATTCAAAAAAATTATTTGAATTAGTCTAATAAAAAATACTTTAAACTTTCTTGTAATGCAATAAAAGTTAAGAATGAAGTATATCTCACCTTTGACATCAGGAAATGGAAAAAGACTACTCATTAGTTTTAACAACTAATGAGTAGTCTTTTTATTTACCTAATGTTAGCACTTTTTGTTAGCAAATTAATTCAATCCTCTTATATATCAAGGGTTGGGGGCAGTCTATCTACAAGGGCTAGTCGCTCTCGCCTGGGCAGGCCGCTTCCTAAACTCACATCACGCCGCCCGTGAGTTTAGAGTGTTGTAACATCTTTAACGGGGATTCACCTTTTTTTGAGATTGCGTTAGCAAAATGTTAGCAAGTTCAGCGGAAAGTTTAATGCTCTTATTCTCATACCGGGGATACTCCACTTATACTTGGATATAGAGTTGTAGTAGTGTTTACCTTAAACTAGTTTTTTCTGACTTCCATATTTTCAAAGTCAATGATTAATTTATTTGCCAGAAAAAAATCACTGCCGATGATCCCGTCAAATCCATGCATTTCTCTGACATCACCGAGCTGCATAGTGAAATTATCGAGTTGGAACTTATCTATCGTCATGCCGATCACTTTTTGTTCTATACAAATTTCTGTGCCGCCAATTCCGTACATTTTTCGTGTAACGGCATTTTCTAAATCAAGCATCAGCCCGATCTCTTCACATAGGTTTGTATCTAAAATGGTTGAAGAGCAGCCTGTATCAAGTAACACGTTATTGAACGTCTTTTTATTGCCATTGTATTCAATCTCAACAGATACTAGAGGTAAGTGGTCATCCATATGAAATCTCATACTCTTCTCCGCACTCCTATATATGGCTGCTCAATTACCTTTATATCTTCGTTATTCGTGTGAAAAATATATAATTCACGACTTTGATTTTCCGCATGTAGCTTTTTATAGACTTTCCATGCTGCATTGCCGTTTTCAAAGTCATCAATTACTGACATTTCCTCGATGATTCTTTCTTTTCCTCTTGTTTCTGATTTTAATGCTTCTACTAAGACACAACGTTCTGGAAAATGTTCGCGTACTTCAGACCATTTCATACATATGCGCCTCCGGTTCATTCTTAATTTTATATTGATTATATCATTTTTTGATATTAAGAAACCTAATGGCTTATTTAACTATTGGTCACGCTCTGATAACAATCGGAAGTTGTCAATGTGTTTGGCATGGTGGTCAAGAAGTGAACGCAGGTTGCTCGCTTGTGGTCCCCCGACTTGAACATGGGTCATTTCTTCTGTCCCGAGGTTGAACGCATGACGATGGATAAACGTGGGCGCCCCTTCGAACACAATCTCTGTCAGGGGATTACTGCCAAATGCATCCGATTGAATGTCTTGCGCATTCTCCGGCAGAACCAGCTTGGACAGGTTATTGTGACAAAATGCCGCATGCGGAATCGTAAAAAGATTTTTCCCTATCTTCAAGCTCTCCAGCTTGTTGTGCATAAACGCACCGTCTTCGATAAGGGCAACATTCTCCGGAATGCGGACGTCTTTTAACTGATTAAAAGCGAACGCGTAAAATCCGATAACCGATAACGTCGGCGGAAGAACGAGCGACGTTAGTCCCTTATTCCAAAACGCATCCGGCCCAATCGATACGACCTCCATTCCGTCAATGCGAAACGGAATCACCACATTCTTTTCTGCTCCATAGTAATCAATGATTTCCCGCCGGAATTCATCGAAATGGAAATGACTTTCATCCGTCGTTATAAAATCTATCATCAAAAGGTCCACTCTCCGCTCTTTTTATGGATATACATTCGAGTATAACTAAAAACTTTCCTCAAATCAGGAAAGTTTATTGAAATTCCCCTAGTTATTTTTATCATTTACTGTCGGAATAAGTCGATTTTTCCCAACTTAGTCTAAAGGATTATTTGTTATTATAAAAATAGACCTACATAAAAGACAATTATCAGCAAATTAACTTTTATTGGTGGTGGTCTATGGGGGAAGTTGCGTTTTTCGATCACGATGTTTATTTATTCTAAACTAGAAAACTATTACGAGGATATTGTAAGATGAAGATATGGAAAAAGTTTACCTTTGTATTTATGGCCACTGTATTATTCGTCGGAATAGTTGGAAGTTCAGTATCAGCCCAAGTGTCACCTTCTAAAAAAACAAATAAAAGCAACTTAACACAAGAGCAAATAGTATTGTTGCAAACTGTCTCTAATCACCTAGAGAATTACACAGATTCAGAAGGAAACAAACAAATTAAAATCGTCAATAAAAATGAATTAGCGCATAAACTTAAAAACGTAGACACTTCACTTAACCTTGGACAATTACAATCAAGCATCAATAAATTTAATCGTTATATGGCAGACGGTGACAATGTAGTAACGGAAACGGCTGATAACATCGCACAAGAAATGAAAGACAATATGAATGGGCAACAAGATGGAGTCTCTACAATGGGCTTTAGTTGTGGTGATGCCCTTACAGCTATAGGGTTAATCCATAGCGGTTCTTATTCTGCCGCTACTTATCTTTTGGGTATCACTGGACCAGCAGCAGTAATCGTTCCACTTCTTGTTTCAACCGTATACGGAATAGCTTCGATAGCTTGTGAATAACATCAATGGTTTATTACTATTCATGTAAAGGAGTTTGTGAGATATGACCATAACACCTAAGAATTTTCGATACTCTTACATTTTTCTTGTTATTTCGCTTATTCTTTTTTCAACCTCTTTTTTATCTTATGACAATGCCTTAATCATAACAATTTTATTTTTATTACTCGTTAATATTACTTGCTTTTCAAACGAGTACCTGGTAATCAAATATTATCAAAAAAACCAACAAAAAAATCCTAATAAAGGGTATGCGCTATTAGTTATGATTCAGGTGTTATTCACTTTATTGATATTCGGTGTGTTTAAGTTCTTTTTTTAACTTAATCATAGAGAAAATCAATACATAAAAATCACATCCCAAAAACGGGATGTGATTTTTTTAATACACTATTTGATCGGTTATTAATTTACTTTTTTGAACCGCATTTGTTATTTTTTGGGTAATCGGATTATTTGGTGAAAATATCTTCCTCATTACTAATTAATACTTTCATAGGTTAGTCATTCATGTAGCGCAAGACAAGCGTTACACACACAATGAATTTAATTTCGCCTGCCAGCGATTAAATTATTTTATTATTTGGCTCTGTTAAAGTTTAATGTTGATATTACTTACAAAAACAAAACTTCCTAATTTATGGAAGTTTTGTTTTTGTAGTATTTACTTGTTAACTAACGCCACTGTTAACTTAACAAGGTACCTAATACAAAAGGTAACAATAAGAGTATTATTGAACTCAAAATTAGTGTTAACGAAACAAACTTTGGAAGTTTTAATCTGCCTTTCCCTTTATACCAACCTGAGAATTGTAACTTATTCCTATACAAAACGAATAATAGTAATAAAATTGCTATTGCACCAAGCCACGAATAAGATTCAACCTTCTCATTGATTGTGTAAATGTTTCCTATAATTGCCCATCCCAATCCACCAAGTAGGTTAAAGATAATAATTATTCGTAGAAGTTCTAATATCGTCCTCATTCGTAATTTCTCACATCCTTTGTGACCTAATTTAACCATAATTTAGTGAAATCCTTGTTAAACATTACTGCCTATATCGTGAATTTTGATAACCTAAGTGTATCATGTGTTTCCATATTTTGTATTAGATTCCCTTTAATCATCAAGTCATTCATAGTAACAGTATTCCTTTGATGTTGAATGGATTCTAACACTTGAAACCAAGCAAGGTAATTGTTCAGATATTTAGTTGCAACTCCATTAAAACGTTGTATCCAGCCTTTAAGTCTACGGTGATAATTGTTAACATTCTGGATATGGTATAGTCCCTTTGTACGAACCTTACCATCAGACTTGAATTGATAAATATCCATCCCTTTTTCAGCAGCATATGTTTTAAAGGCACGCCAAGAATCGGTGCAAAAACATTTTCATTTGAAAGTTTATGTCCGATAGCTTCATCGGGGCGTCACTGTTACCAGAATTTAAGGGCAAGTTGGGTGCAGGTATGAAAGTCTAGTTATCTTCTCCACTTTAATGGCAATGTAATCGTGCTGTATTTTCTAAATTCTTTGCACTTCTTTATATACTCCACCCCAATCACCTCACTCTTCTTTTACCAGTAAAACCTAAATATGATATACCTGGCTGCCGAAGATTAATTTACTTAAGTGTCAAGGTCAAGGTGGATGGTAAATTAAATTCGCTTCTCTCATACATATTTCAAATACCCCTCAGCAAGAAGGAGGTATTTTCATAAAATGCTACTATTTAACTGGAGTTAACTTTATTGGTCAGTTTCTATAGTATAACCAACTTCTAACTCTACATCATAGCTCTCAACATTTGCTAAATTAATGTTTACCACATCGGTTCCACATGGATCTCTTACCACTAATTTTTTTCCTTCCCCTATTGGACTTACCATATATTTAATATACTGCTAGTCATTTCCAACTATATAACTTCCGGCGTTAATTTCCTTCGGTTCACCAGTTTCTTGTTTATTTGGGAAGATATTTAAATAGAGAAATCTAATTAGTCCTAAAGAACCATTTTTCCAAAATTTATTAAATATTCTTAAATTAGCTGTTGACAGTATTTACCTATAATTATATTATTTAACTTATTGAGGTGATATTTTAATAGATTTTAAGGAGGGTAGTATTAATTTCACAGTGTGTTACTATAATTTTTAGAAGGAGTTTTTCTATTGAGTATTAAAAAAGTATTAACCTTGTAGTTAGTTGGACTCGCTGTACTTATTTTCTCCACATCAGGAGTCTTTGCTTCTACAAATAGTGATTTTGACTCCAAGATTTTCGACTCCATAGACCTTTCTACTTTTAAAGGACGGGAATCAACATTTATAGCAGACAATGGCGAAAAGGTAACTTTCGGTGCTGAACCTGTTTTTATTGAAGATGATCAAGAAAGATCTAAAATCCTCTCTAGTCCAAAATTACTCACCTCTGATATTTCAGGACCAAACTTGTCAGCCAACCATCCATCAGATTCTGACATTGTTAACAACTATAATATTTCGCTTGATAACTCGACTTGGAGAATTTATGTTACTTCTGGGTCAGTAAACATGGAATATTATATAGATATTTATCGGAATAGGATATATTCAACCATAACAAACGCTTACGGCGTAGACGTTAACTTATTCGGCTATACCGAAAGCAACAGAAATTTCGATTGGGGTAGCACCTGGGCAGAATATACAGGGACTGCTAACTTATTTAACTCTGCTGCAAGCTTAGGTATTAGATTAACGTCGACGGTCGCTGGTGATACTTTAACTACCTCGGCAGAATATTAAAAATGGAGGGATGACTTATTATCTTAGGAACAGGAAATATCACCTTAATTATTTTCATTTTGATAGTAGTTTTGGTTGTTTGGTTATTCCGAAAAAGTAGACAGGAAAAAAAATAATGTGACCTTTTAAAACAGCCCCTGCCAATAAAGGTGGGGGCTGTTGTTTGGCCTGATTATTCCCAGCAGGTTTTTCCGCACCTACAGAAGTGGTCTGCCATACCACCGCAAATTAATAGATTTTTATTTTATTTAAATCACTTATCTTTCTTTTACTTTGTACCACCATCCGCGTTCTTTTAGCCACGCTTCGAACTCTTTTAATTCCTTTGATCCAAGGCCACCTGTTTCTAATACAGGGTTATTACCTTTCCCATCAAAATTAATTCGTGCCCACCATTCGTGTTCCTATTAAAAAAGACCCCCGATACGGTGAAGCTTTACCATGTCGGGGGTCAGGCACCAATATTCCAAAAATTTTTATATTTCCGTTTTAGAAACATGGAAAAATAAGAGCTGGAATCAACGAGAATTACCAAAAAGAGTTGATTTAAATCCTAGTGTCATGAATAGATTAGAATCTGGAGAAAGACCTATTAAGGATTATGAGTTAGGTAAAATCGCAACTGTTTTAGATGTTACAACAGATTACTTGCTTGGTAGATCTGCAAACCCAGAAATGACTGAAGAAGAATTTGAGGCTTTTAAAAATGATCCAGACCTTGAAAGATGGTACAAGAGCTTCCTAAAAATAATGAAGAAGATCTTCGAAGATTACGTAAAATTTGGGAAGCATTTAATGAAGATGACAACTAGCATACAACATATAAACTAATTTAAGGGGAGATAAGAGATGTCCGAAAAAGTAAAGAAACCGTTTTATAAAAAATGGTGGGTTTGGGTGATCGTGGTTTTAATTATTATTGGAGCTGCATCAGGTGGTGGAGAAGAAACAGACAATGCTACTAATAATGAGAATGAAAATGCATCAACTAATGAAGAATCTAACAATGAAACAAATGGTGTTGCAGATGCAGAAGAACCTGCAGAAGACAGTGAAAAAATAGAATCTGGTACATACAAAGTTGGCACTGATTTACCAGCAGGAGAGTATTTGGTATTTTCTGATGGAATGGCATATGTAGAAAGTGCATCAGATAGTACAGGAAGTCTGGACAGTATTATTTTTAATTTGAATTTAATGGGTGAAGCTCATGCTTATGTAACTGTTAAGGATGGCCAATACTTCAAACTTCAAGGTGGACACATGTATCCAGTAGGATCTGCACCATCTGTTATTCCTGAAGACGGATTATATGAAGATGGCATGTATAAAGTAGGACAAGATATTCCAGCAGGGGAATACAAAGTTCTTTTGGACCCAAATTCATCATTAGGTATGGGTTATTTGGAAGTAAGTTCAGATAGCAGTCATCAGCTAGGAAGCATTGTGACAAACGAGAACGTCCAAGCAGACACTTACATTACTGTTTCAGAAGGGCAATATTTAACCTTACAAGATTTAAGCATACAAAAATAGTTTTATTCTATAAAAAAGATCAGGTGTACATTAGGGTACACCTTCTTTTTAACATTTATATCGAACATTTGTTCTGTAATTAAGGGAGGTAAGCTTTGTATTCTGCTTTAGAGGACTATATAAAAAGAATCCTTATTTATCCATTAATAATCCAAGCGAACTTAATTTGAAGAATGTTTCTAGTCGAATTGGTATAAAAGCGGACTACTGGGAGTTTCAAAGCGAGTCTGCCAAGAGAATGAATCGGCACATTATCTTTCTAAATGAAAATTTAACCAAGCAACAGGAATGGCAAGATTTTGCTCATGAACTGTGTCATGTTTTAAGGCACGTTGGTAGACAAGAAGATTTGCCCTATTCCTTTTATCAACTAAAGGAATGGCAGGATAATAGTTTTATGTATCACCTATGTTTACCAACATTGCTAGAAAAGATTAAACTAGAATCTACAATGCACAGATCTACTCTGATAATTTCAGAAGCTTTTCGTGTGGAATATGAATTTGCTTACAAAAAATTAGAAATGTATATCCGAAAATATCAATTAACTGTTTAGGAGGCTTTGATATGCACTGTAAAAAAGTAAAAACCAAAAGTGGTCAAGTTCGATGGGAGTGTATTGCAGACGGACCTCCAAATCCTGCTACTGGTAAAAGAAAACAAATTAAAAGAAGGGGTAATACTCAAAGAGAAGCAAAAAAGAGGGTTGAACAAGCCCTTCGGTTATTAGAGGAAGATAAGATAGACGAAAGTATAGGAAAGAAAGTAACCTTTGAAATGGCAGCTCAACATTGGTTAGAAGTGTACACATTAACAGGAGTAAAGCGAAGTACGGTTAGAATACGAGAAAAAGAAGTAAAAATTTTAAATCGATATATCGCAAAGACTCCTATTGCCAATGTCTCTCACCTTCAGTATCAACGAATATTAAATGAAATTGCACCTGATTATGCTAGAACTTCAGTTCAGGGAGTCAACACGACAGCTGGTATGATTTTTAGGCAGGCCATAAAAGATAGAATCATTAAAGAAAATCCAGCTGAAGGAGTCGTAATACCTAAAAAACGTCGTACTGTTGAAGAGATCGAAACGGATCAGATTGAAGAAGAGTACCTAGAACGTGAAGAAGTAGAACAATTTTTTAAAGGCAGTACGTGAACATGGTCTTGACTTAGACTTAGAAAGATTTCTATTTATTAGCTTTTTCCGGAATGCGTTCAGGGGAGTTATGCGCTTTAAAATGGTCTGACATAAATTTTGAGACAAACGAGATTAGAATAACAAAAACACTCTACAATGAAGATAATAACATGTGAAAATACGAGCTCACTCCACCTAAGACAGAAGGATCTATAAGGACAATCACGATGGAAAAAGAAATAAAGGTGAAAATGAAGTATCGTGACCAGGTAGAACATGATGAAGATTTTGTGTTTTGCAGATCCACGGGATGGCCGTTTATTCAAAAAAACATTGGTACAAGAATGACTCGATTATTAGTTAGAATATACAGATATCACTAAAAAAGCTACTCCTCATATTTTTAGACATACGCATATTAGCATGTTAACAGAAGCTGGCGTAGACCTGGCTACGATAATGGAGAAGGTAGGCCATAATGATATAAAAACAACGATGAAGATCTATACACATGTTACAAAAAAGATGAAAAAGGACGTTTCCGCCAAAGTAAGAACTTTGTACGAAAACGCCCTTTCAGAACATAACTTTTCAATAACTTTTTTGTGACATTTTTACGTTTTTTTCATCAATTAAGAGCGCATAAACATTGATAAATCAACATTTATGGGTGGTTTTTTACATCATGCCGCCCATTCCGCCCATGCCACCCATGTCAGGCATGCCGCCACCATTATCTTCTTCTGGTAGATCAGCAACTACTGCTTCAGTAGTTAGGAACGGAAGTAGTGCTCCTTGACTTTATCGTAGTCCTATCAACGTTTCGTCTCAATTAGACTACTTCTCAAAATGATTTATACAAATTCATTATAAAGTAGTGGTAGCTTTTTGTGAAGTGGTGTTCCTCTCATGTCTCATATCATGTCTAAAGACGCATCATGACTGGCTTATTAGATCACATTTATAATCACAAGGAAATTGCCACACCTTTGCTTATCTTGAGAGAACACACTTTTATCTGTTTTTTTACGTTGAACAAAAGGAATGTCTTTACTAACAAATACTTAAGTAAAATACTCAAAGGTGCATAAAATTAACATTTTTTAAACTTACATGAATAACTTATTTTTCTGATCATATAGATGAAAGTAGGCAACACATTTTGAAATGAAAGGAGGGAAAAATGATGGGAAGCGATGTATTGGATATTCTGACAAAACTGGATCAAAAGCTGGATTTGTTAACCGAAGAACAAAATCAAATTAAGCAACAAATGCAGCAGATTCAAAATACAATTAAACAAACCAAGTCAGCCAAAATTAAAAATGTCAGTCGGAATCAAGTTGGATTATGGAACGTGAAACTAGGTTATCCAGATGTCATACTCAAATCTATTGATAATCCCGGCATTGGATTTCCAAAGAATAAACAGCCACTTGCAAACAAGGTAAAACCTGGTACAAAAGTATTTATTTATTTAACACATCCTGTCAAACGTATCATTGGTTATGGTGAAGTTTCTTCTGCTATGAAGACCGTCCATGGGGATAGATGGCCTTATCAATTCGACGTTGATTGGATAGTTGGACCATGTTTTCCAGGAGTAAGTTTTAAAGATGTAGATTTAGACATACGTCCAAGACCGGGTGATACGAACTTTAAAATCCATCCCAAAGATGCCCGTAACGTAATTGACCAGTTAAAAAAACAAAGACGGATTACACAGGATGATATTGATGGGTGGATTGAACAAAAAAAATAACCATTCTAGGCACAGAATGGTATACTTTGTCTTATTCTTTTCTTGACGCCTTCTTTTGAAGGCGTTCTTTTTCTATTCTATTATATGCAAGATCTTTACTAATATGTATTAATGGTGTTGGACCAGTAATGCTTATCATTTGGAAATTTAGTTTCAAACTGTTTGGCAGCGGAGTTGAAATGCTTCCTCATCTATACTCCAAATGACTTCTAAAATTTCCATTTTCATATTACCATATTGTATTTGCATTCCAATCATTGGAGTGAATGGGATTTCCAATGTCAAACCCCTACTATTACCTCTCTTAAAATCAACGAATGCCTTTACCACAATACCCCCTCCTTTATAGTTATATACTATGCAGTAATAGACTATACAATGCCTGAATAGGCTCGTAAATCAAATAAGTGAAAGCAAGATTCCAAATTTATTCCTCACTATTTATTTAGGGTGTGTACAGTATGCATACAAAATGTATGCAATTAATCATTTGTATGCAAATTGCATACAAAAGGAAAATACCTATTCATTCCTCGTTTCGAAAATATGATGAAAATTCCCATCCAGACATCCAGCCATCTTTGGTGCCTGAAAAGACCAAGTTTGTCCCTTTGACTTTGGATAAAACACAAAACCGCCCCGCCGTTCACTGAATTAAGAGTTTTACGAAATCTTGACGGGTAGAGAATATTCTCTTTTATCCACTCTGACTTCTTGTTCACTTGTTCTTCAAGATCCTTCATCGACCAATAAACACCTGACAATTCATTTTGTTTCATTTCTTCTTATTCTACTTTTGTAACAAGCACCATATCTTCTGGAATAATCACTACTTCTGCTTTTAATTTTTGCACACACTCTCTCCCTCATCTTTTATTTAAAACCAAAACAAACACACCCTTAAGGGTGCTAGTTAACATTTCCTAGTATTTCATACTTTACTTCCGAATGATTTTTAATCAACAACTCTTCTTTTATGTAGTTTCCGGTTCTTTTATTGACCGTCTTTCTCCAAATCTCATTTTGTCGATAGTTTTTTCCGTTTTCTTTCAAAAATCTATGACTTCTTTCTTCCATATGGTAGGAATATTACCATTCCCTATCGGTAAGGATTGCCCCTTTAAGGTGCTTGTCCGTGAGCCAAACCTTGATTTGAAAAGTCTGCTCTGTAGGATTGTAAAACCGCAAATCTATGTAATTATAAAAAACACTTGCCCCACTTCCAAAAGGGAGCACTCTACCTGAATCCGGAAATGGGTCAAAGCTATAATGATGTCTTTCTATGATTTCCAATGGGGTATGTAAGGCCATCCAAAACAGGAGGTTCGCCAATTGACAAATCCCCCCACCAATCCCTGTTTTCACTTCTCCTCTGGATAATTGCATACCCTCGATGTACCCCTTGTCTCTCGTGGTCCTCCCTACTAACTGCCAAAAGGAAAAGATTTGTCCAGGGAAAATCAAAACGCCATCAATCGTTTGAGAAGCAATTTTAAGGTTTGTGATTTTGTTTTCTTGAAGTTGTGGGTCGCTATCCCCCAGTTTTCTTCGTAAAAGCGATTGATGTTTCTTTAAAGAATGTGGTAAAGAATCATCAACAGAAGTAGTAGCAAATCTCTTTGCATCTTTAAGGTCTACAATCGAACGAAAAAGTCGTTTCAGTGCAATCCTGGTGTGATAAAAAATCGGATGAATTTCACTCAATCTCATATCGATCCAACCCTTCACACATTTTCACTATCATACTAATATACTATCACTATTAGGCAATTTAAGACTCATTTATTTGAGCAGAAGAATAGAGTAAAATATAAAAAAGGAGTAAAAAGGAGGTTGGCCATGGCCACGTTGAAATTTTTTGTTCTTTCATTTTTGGTTGCGATAACGTTTATCGTATTAGGCGGATGTTCAAATGAAGCACAGGATGCACAACAATCGACAGAAGGAAAATCTTCCAATACACCTGAAGAATCAATAGACGGTGATAGCCCAGGATTAGAAATAGAACGGCCACAGCAAGATCCAATATCAATTTCCTTCGAGGATCTCCCTATCCTACAAGACTACCTTGATCAAGAAATCGATCCCCAACTGGAAATTGGTCGGATGCAAACAGAGTATTTGTTTTCCCACAATAACAAGGATTACGCCATAATCAAATACAGCTGTGGATCAAAAATCTGTGACCAACTTTTCATTGCACATAAAGGTGGAAATGTAGAATCTATTCTTGTATCTGAAGGAAGTATGTTGCTAGATTATAAACAAAACAGCGATTTTCTTGCGTTATTGTTTGGTAGAAACGAAGGATCAGAGGTTTTACGAAACAAGGTGGAAGTTATTGACCTACATTCTCTCAAAGAAATACTAGCACCTAATGATGTAGCC
Organism: Bacillaceae bacterium S4-13-56; assembly: GCA_040191315.1. Lineage (NCBI taxonomy): Bacteria > Bacillati > Bacillota > Bacilli > Caryophanales > Bacillaceae > Bacillaceae bacterium S4-13-56. The sequence continues at coordinate 26,695 of JAWJLM010000039.1, forward strand.
AAGTTCAATTCCTTTGACTACCCTATTTCTTCATTCAAATGGGAGGGAAATTCCCTGGTTCTTTACGTTGCGGATATAAGAGACAAGTCCTATGAGACGGTAAAAAAGTGGTACGTAAACAACCAACAACCCAAAAAAACTCTCACTTGGAAGATGGAATAAAGGGTGAATTACGATAAAACTAAAGTTCTTAAACTGATTACCGAAAGAAGCTATGCAGAGATTTCAAGGAATGTAAAAAATGCGCGGAGATGGGAATAATATTTATTCTACTCTAAAATAGAAAGAAGGAATTTTCATTGGAAGAGGTTTGGGTGAATTTTTTTACAGAAGATAAAGGTAGGTTTATCAGAGAAAAAGTGTTAAAAATAAACGAAGATTATATTGGGTATATTGATAATGGAGATTTCTGGATGGATACCATTACGCACAGGAAAGAAGGCGAGCTGTATATAAAAATTGCTGATAAAAACTTCAAAACTATTCGTGTCGGGCTTGATTCATTCAAGAATATTAACTTTCATGACCAGCCAGTAAAAGATTTTCTGCTCTATGTGATCAGCAAGTCTGAATAAAGTGATAATGGTAATGACTTTATTGGTGCATTCGATAGCAAATAAATTTGATTTTTAGAATTGTAGGATTCCTTGTATTTACATGCAATAGAATCCTTTTTCTCTATCCTTATAGGATACAAGGAATATGGAGGAAGGGAACAGGTGACTACATTCTTTTTTTATGGTCTTAACTTTTTTTATCTCTTCCCTCTACCTTTTTTCTCTACTTTGATTAAAAAGTGGCGAAAAAGGAAATATATCATTTCATCAAGTGACAAGAATTGTTACGTGCGCTAAAATAAAGGAAATACACAAAGATACCCCATATTTCAGGTGGTTCAAAGCCTTCCTCAACAACAAAACCTCATTTTAGACTTTCAAAAGGATGTTAAAAAAAACAAAAAGGAGTGAAATACATGACCTCTATTAAGGGATACTTTTGCAAATCAGATCCCTGGCCAACTGGCTGATTTAAATTTCCCCTCTTACTGGTTAGTAGGAGGTTTATCTTTTCTATGACGTTTTGGGTTTTGTGTCTAATCCTAAAAGCCAAATTCTTTTGCAGAACAAAGTTTTATCAATCCATCATGGAGATTAAAAGTTCCATTCTTTCACTTTGCTCTCTTCTATGTTTATCTAACAATTCTCTTCTCTCATTCTTAAAAATTGGCAAAAAGTACTTAACTCTAAAAAATTCTGGTGTTTCATGAATCTTACAAAATTCAATGACTATTGGAGGTATGATATCTGTTACCTCTCTATATTGCGAATATGCATTTTGCATTATCTCTGTCTTTAAATCATTTGATACATGGTTAGCATAAATTTTCTCATCCAAGAAAGTCTCAATAAACCGAAAATATATTTCTCTTTTCTTTTCCACATATTGTAGGGGGAACAATTCCATATCCTTGCATACTTGTATATCCTCATTATAGTTTTGAATAAAAGGTTGGATTTCTGACAACCTTAAAGCAGCCATTGATGTAATCAAAAATTATCACTCCTAAAATGTTTCCTTCATTGAATCATAGGTCTTCTCCTTTGTAAACCCAGTCATGACAGGCTATTCATTAAATATTTCGCTATTCATCTTAAGAGGAAATTTTTTTAAAATAAAAGAGATTTGAGTTGGAAATGTGATGTTAAAACAATCTCACAAGTATAAAGTTTATCCACTGAAGATTTACACAAATATCGACTCTTAAGGAGGATTAGGTAATATGTCCTCTTCCCGCCATCATGTTATGATTTGTGAAATACCACCGTACGATTCATGATAAAGATCTTTGATTAGTGATGTAAAGGTTCAATGCATTTTCTTTATTTACAGCGTTTTGGACTTAAGGTTCAATATATCTATCTTGGTATATTTTTAAAAGATCAGAGATATCATTTCCATTTGCAATAGGAAAAATGTCATTTGTTTTTGGCACAATAGAGTTATCACAAATTCTCCACCCATCCTTAAATTGCTCAATAGAAATAATATTACCAGGATCTAAACCTATTCTAAAAATATGAGGATGAAAAAACTCTACATATTGACTACCCTCTTGATAATGATATATTGCAGGCACAGGTGCGATTATATTTATATCTATATAAAAGACCAACCTTTTTTCCCGTTTGAATGCAGGTTGCTTATAAATTTCTACAAACGATAACTGTGATTCATCATCTGTTCGGAACGCCGCTTGTCCTTTTTCCCTCATTGCAACTAAAAATAAATCACCCTCAAATCTCAATTCAGGGAGATCTGTAAAATACGTAAAATTAGTTTTCTTCAGCTCTCTTGTACTACCCTGAAGATCATATGGCGAAGCCCAGATAGATTTACTACTTGTAATTCCTTCATACCCGTCTTTTGAGGTATGGTGAAAAATCCGTAAATAACGATGATCAATAATCTTTATGTAAGGCGTCTCTATTTTGTTTAGTGGTTTAGAAACAGTGATATTACCCTTGGCCATACACAATTTGTCTTTTGCTAAATTTTTTGGGGTCTTTAATTTCAGTCTAGCCCCTGTATGGAAATCGAGATTTAATCTAATATTCCAATGGCTCTCTTCATCCGTTTGAATTTCTAAAATAAAGTCCAGGGTTTTGGGTCTAAAAAATCTGCCGTTGATTTCAATTCCATAAAGATAAAAATTCCGAAAAAAATCCCATTCTCTTCTTGGTTTTGACAAATATGCAAAATAAATATATCCAACGTATTCCTCTTGTATTAAATTTTCCACGGTAAATTCACTTTTTACCTCGATTGTTCTCAACCTTCTTGGGGATGAAAGAAATGCACTACAACAATCACTTGGATGAAAACCGCTACCACACACACATTTTAGTTGAGGACTAACCAACTTATCTGAAATGCCATTGACACTACCGTGACATTTTTTATATTTCAATCCACTACCACAAAGACACTTGTCATTTCTTCCAATTTTTTGCATTGTAATGCCCCTTTAATCTATAATTTTACAAATATCTTAACTTATTTTTTTTACCATATAAAGATGATCATGACTTCACAACAACTACAATAGTTTTATTACTGGTATAACAAAAAATAAGACACACGACAGCTCGTGTGCCAACAAAAAATCACTTTAACAGGAATGGATACCATATTGGGCGATCGTAGTGCTTCACAAAGATTAACTTGTGCTTGTCAAAGTTCATTATTGATTTACAGTTTGGACAGTACAGTAATGCTTGTCCATCTTCAGAAAACTCTCGTAAAATTTCTCCTTCTTGTGGAAAATTGATCTTTTCTCTTACAGTTTCACCAATGATTCTAGCTTCACCGCATTCTTCACATTCCGTGTCCTCAAACTGTTCTACGTACCTGTTCCAACTCCTCATTTTTTCCTTTTGCAAAGGATACACTTCTTGAAAATATTCGGATAGTCGCATCGTGGAAAACCTCCTATTATATCTCGTTATAGTGTCTTTCTATTTCCACGTTAGCGCGCGATTCTAATGGATTTCAAGTTTTTTATTTCATCCTATTATGTGGATTTCGAAGATTAAACCAATATTGTTCATCAAGCGTTCCATCTAATTTCATACCCAGTTTATGTTCAAACACAAGACTAGCTAGCCTTAACTTATCTATCAATTGAACATCTGCTATTCTTTTAATATCTTGACCTTCAATGCTCTCAAAGGGGAAAATACCTTGATCCGCATTTTTCGAGAAACCACCAGTAGCAACATACCAACCTACTGCATCTAACTCCTTACTTAATAATGAAAAGTCCCTAATTTCTTTGCTGTTAATCTTACTTAAGTACTTTTTACACTGTACGATAAATCTTTGAGATCCCATAAATGCATCAACATCAATTCCTTTATCCCCACTACCATCGGTAACTTTTACATCAGAAAAGCGTTCATCTCGTTTTAAAATGTCAGCTATAAGAATTGGCAATCCATTATGATGAATGGAATCAATTCTCTTTATAAGCTCCAACTCATTGTAAGAAGTTTCATTTGGATCCCTTGATGAAGTTAAAAATATCTTTGACTTTAAGTTGTCTAGCATTGGGTCAGTATTCATTTGGCAAAAGATATCACCTGCTTCTAATTCCCCAAAATAGTCTTTTATGGTTTCTATATCATTCATTAGGTCATTAACATATCGTTTCATTTCCTTCAAATATAAATCGATATCGATTTCCTCTAAAAAGCGTATTTCATTTTTTCTGGGAAACAGAATAAATGAAATATTCAGGCTTATAAAGAGGAGTTTTAGTTCTACTATGGAATACGCCTCAATTATCGGGTCAACTTTGGGGAAATTCCTCAAACAACCATCTATTTCAGCCGATACTTGATTGTAAGTTCTTTTATATTCATCTTTTCTTTTGCCCAATACAGCTTTTGCTGATACGGATGTCATTCTCGAAGAAGTTGCTAATGTTTTTTCCAATTGATAATGAATTAGTGCTAGCTTTGAATACAACTTACTATTTGCTCCACCAGGTATTTTCATAGAAAAAAACTCCATAGGAACTCTCTTACTTAACCCACTATAACTCATTTTAAGCTCATTACTCATTTCTTCCCTATTCATAAATAGTGTTTCCATCTTCTATCTTTCCTCCTAGAAATTGATTAAAACTCGGTATTTCCAAGTAACATACCAAGAGTATGGGTGAAAGATAAGGAAAATATACTTCATAACACAGAACTTAATATTATTTCCAAATTGAAGTTACGATATACATAAAATGTAACGCTATTCAAAAAGTTATTGTTTTTTTATTACTTCAGTAACCGGATGTTTCTTATTATTGTTAACAATTCTCCTAGCTGTAAACGGTTGAAGTCACTGCAATAAAAAGACTCTCCAAAAAGGAGAGTCTATCTTTGAAACAAATTCTTAAAGAAAGCTAGAAGACCTGTATCTTTATTCTTCCTGTCCTTATCTATATTACGTTTTTCAGCTTCTCGTACTACTTTCACCTTATCGCATGACCATGATTCTGCCCATACAACCCTACTATCTCTAATCCAGTAATGAGACCTACATGAAAATGACCAATTTCCAATCGAGGGATGTAGAGAAACAGTTTCTCCATTATATGTGAGTTTCCAATCGGAACGGGATAAAGGAGTGACTACCTCTTCCCCACATCCACATGCACAGGAGTGAACTACAGTATTATAGGCGATACTTATATAAATGGTATTGGGCTTTAACTTATCAGGTATAAAGTCCACAAATTTGTGTTCAACCACTTGCCTAGTCATTCGATATTTCCCCAGTATTAGTGGTATATATACTATTAACTTCGCGACGGTGGTCATGATAAAAGCCTAATTGTTTTTTCCATTTGATAACAGCCATCGCAGCATTTAAGGCGTTCAACTCGGCAATTTGAATATTGCTTTCGTACATATCATTAATAGAGCTAGTCAAAGAAATTCTCTGGGGTATATGATCACTTTGACTAGGTGTCACCGTTGTAGTACGCACATCAGCTAATAGTGAGTTGTCCACATTTTTCACATCCATACCAACATCAACGAAAGGAATCTTATGCTCTAACAAATGAGGAATAATGTCTTTCTTGAATTCCCCTTCATCAATACAGATAAATACAAAATCATAGTCCAACAGAAGTTGAACATTGTCAGATGTCACATATTCAGAATGTGGATGAATATTTTTCTTCATATTACTATAAATACTAGCAAAGTAAACTGCCTTATTTTCTTTTATCTCTAATTGTTTAAATGTTGGTGCACTCGGTGCTCGAAAAGCGTTATGCTGTAAAAATTCATCTCCATCAAACAGATGAATTTCAGAAACAGGTGTTTTTGCAACAAGGTCAAGAACATAAGATACCGTTCCACCTAGACCAATAATTGCTATTCGTTGGGAACGTAGTTTATCTGAAACAGCTCCAATATTCGCTCTGCTTGAATGTGTGTCTACATAATGGAAAGGCGAATCATCCAAAGTGTCTATTACTGGAAGAAACAAGTTGGCTTTGGCTTCAGGATTAATAGATTTCGCAGGAGCTGCCAGTATCTCAATATAGCGAATAAATTTATGATAGTAGTCTCTATAACCATTTGGTGGCTTATTCGAAAATGAACGGTCTACTACTATTCCTTCACCTAATTTCTCTGTTCTTGATGAAGGATGCATGATACCTTGGATCGTTTGTCCATTTTTATCACATGGTTGTTCACCAATAAAGTGGATAGCATGAGTATCTGGTTTAAGAGTCTGACCTCCTGATAAATGAAGAGTAGATACAAGCGTTCCCGCTTGTATCTCTCTTTGACAATTGACATAAGGAACGTTATGAAGGAAAACGTATGCGCCTTTTACCTCAATTTGATATCCTTCATCTCTCAAACGACGTAGATCCGGACTATGATTTATCAGTTCGTGAGACATTGATAATCATGCCGTCCTTTACATTAACTTCTTCTCCAAAAACCAACGATTTACTTGGTTGTTTTTTTCCTTTAGTATAGGTCAAGGTGTAAACAATATTTGGATTCGAATCGAACTTTCCTAGAGCAAGTTCAACTATTTCTTGAAAAGAATACTTGTCCTTATCAACAACCTTTTCACGGGCATTTATAATTACCGTCACTTGCTTCAAATGTTTTTCCTTCTTTCTTATAGAGATTTATCTTTAAATCACTAGCCAAATCGTGTAATATAAAGTCAACTTTATTTTGTTTTGGGATTCTTTTGTGTTGCAGCACATTAGAATCCTTTTTTTATTGATCGTTCCAAATCTCTTACTTGCCTTTTCACATCACGTTCTGCCTTATTCAATTCCTGTTTAATTTTTCGTTCTACTGAACGGATTTGGCTATTAAACTTTGCACGGCTAAACCCTAGAGACAATTGTTCCACCTCCTTTCATTAAGTACTAAAATCCTAGCAAATATTGGTTCGTTACCCCTCCTTTCCCAGCATATCTATCATAACAGACAAGACTCTACTAAACAATATATAGTGTGTATAACATTTTAAAAATACTATATATTGTGTTTTGAACAAATGTTCGTTCGTTTGTCAAGTAAGATATTCTTTAAAAATAGTAGAAAAGCAAAGGAAAACAAAGGAAACGTATGTTTGCGTTTGTGAATTTCATTTTTTTAACCTTTGACTCTCTTTCAAAAACAAAAGCACATCATTGGTTTAGATGTGCTTGTTTGTTATTATTCGACATATAGTACTGGGTTCAAATCACCCTTTGCATATAATGGGTGCTTCGGTTGCCCTCCTTTTAAAATTTCCAAACAATAAATCGGAACTTCTGCTTCGTTAAGTAATTTTAGTACCTCTTTATCCCTATTTTTATAGGTTCCCTTTTCTCCCCAAGCAACTATTACTAGGCTCGCATCTCTTATAGCAATAAATATGAAATCATCGTTTTTTCTACCAACTTGATCATTATTTAAATCATTTTTTAACTCTTCAAAATCTGTTGATCTATAAGAAAACAAATTCACCATTTCTAATGATCCATATATTCCATTATGCCATCTTTTAGCAAAGTCAATGCAACGTTTTAAGGTTGGGTCGTTATTCTTTTCATCCGCTGTACTTGGATTTAAACCAACGAAAACAACTTTTTCTCTCATTGGTGCCCATACTCTTGTCAGAGAGTACCTGTATTTTCCTGTTTCATCAAAAATCGCACCATTTTTTGGTTTTATGAACTTATCAATCTTATTTCTCAACCATAGTTCTGCTTGTTCTGCTACCACTCTTTCAAACTCACTATCTGTAGTGCCTTTTATATAATCAAACAGGTAAAGAATATCCGACCACATTAAAAGACCAATACCCCTTAAACTCAACAAATTTCCATTCCGATGAGTAAGATCACCCTTAACAAGATCTCGGGAATAGGTATATACATTCATATTGTGAAACCCTTGTGGTGAATGTGCTTCATCTAAAATCAGCAAAGAGAAGTAAAAGTCCTTGCCGTTTGAATAGTCCAATCCAACGTCAATATTTCTTATTATCTGATTCCTGGATTTGTCATGAGTAGTACCTAGGCTAATGTCACTTTTATATTTAACCTCTATAATCCAAACAAAATTATTCGTTTCAATAATAACATCAATTTCGGATTGTCCTTCTTTTGTAGGTAGGTTTAATGGCGGATTTATTTTTTTCCATAAGGTTACATCAATAAATTCCAATGGGTAAGTAAAATCTTGGTGGAAGGATTGCTTGAATAAATGGGGTAACCAATAACTTGGATTAATTTGCTTTAGACTCTTAAAAACATTCCAAGTCATTGCATCTTCACTATTTTCACTTCTTACTTGCTCTAATTTCTTTTCTCTCCACCTATGGAGTTCGATATCGTATTTATCAATTATTAATGAGTCCCTAAAGGTTTTGTTCAATAAGATACCACTTTGGGATTTCTCTTGCATCTCCACCCCTCCCAAGTTAGACTACCGTAAAATTAAACTATGAAAATATTTCTTTTAGATCCTTTCTTTTATATTTTAAAGGAACTTTACGTACTTCTTTTGTTTCTTTATTTACTACCCACATTTGTTTTGACACTCCGATTCTTGTAAAAACATGATATTTACCATACTTTCCAATACATGGGCCACCATCATCATTTCCTACTTCCACATAAGAACCTCGTGAATAACCATCAAAAGCATTTTTTATTGCAGGGCTCCATCTTGCATTTTCTACTAATTCTAAAGTTTGAAAGAACTCTTCAGGTAACACCAATATTTCTCTCCTCCTAGAAAAAATATGATTTAAGTTTCAAACCTTTGACTTTTCACTCTTTATTTTTGTACAATTCAATAACTGAACGAATTGAGTTAATGGCTTTTGAACGATATCCCAACAATGCATTGTTACTTCCTGACGGGAACGGTGCAATTTCTATTCTCTTTTTCTCTTCCCAATATTTTTGGGATGAATCCTCAATATAAGCCCAATATAATTCATTGTGCAAAAGATTAGTGATATTTTTAGAGACATCCAAAAGAAACAAACCGACTCCCCCCAAAGCAATAATCACATCTGGATCACAGAATTTTATTTCCGACTTAAGAAGGTTGGCATTTACTTCTTTATGTCTTTTGGACATTGATTGGATTATACTTTTTCTTTTTTTCTCTTTAAACTTCCTTTCCTCGTCACTATCAGAAGAGGCATTTTTATATTGTAAAGATTCAGTTGGATATACCTTTCTTCCATCAGTAATATAGAGAAAATCTAAATCTATTCCTGCTTCACAAATAAGTGTTTTCACATCATTCCAACCGGTAAAAGCAGCTAATCTATTCTTTTTTATATAGGAACTATATTCCGCTTTCTTAAAGTATCTCATCAGATGTGCATAGCAAGTAATGCTTCCTGCATCTGGGGTATTTGAGTCTTGACTTATTATCATTACTCTTACACCTTTTTGGGAAGTGAAGTATTTCTTTCCCCACCATGGAAGATCTGCTCCAATTCTTATTTGTTTATATTGATGTTGTTTTAAAAATAGTCTTATATCGTTTCTATAGTGATCTTTGTCAAAAAGTTGATCATATTTATCTTTCGGATTGAGAAACTTATGAACTGCGGTTTCTTCTGTGTAACAACTAATTGGGTATATCTCTTTAAATAATAAAGACAGTTCAGTTATTACATTGTCATATTCCAAAAACATCTCTCCCTTATATGTCTATAATTCCCATAGTGGACAAAGCCCACTCTTTTTAAGTTTGCACCTAGTACACTTTATTTTTCTTTCATCATCAATTGGCATATTGTAATATTCTTCAAGTTTTTTCATCCATGAAAATGTATTACCCTTGGACATATATTTATCCCGTTCATTGTAGATTTCTATTAAATTGATATAGTTGGTGAAAAGGTCATCGAATTTATTGTTTATGAACTGTTCATCATCGGTTAAACAGAATATCCTGTTTAAAGGGTGTTTATTAGAATTTTCTATTGAGTATTCAAGGAGGAAGTAATCATCAATTTCTATACTTTCGAGTTTTGTATAGCACCAGACCTGTGCATAAAAACTATCGAGGGGTGGTGTAAATAAATAAGTATTCCTGCTAACAGATTTAAATTCATAAAGTAACGTTTCATTTTTCTTCTTAACAATGAGGTCTGGCTTACAATGAATTTTTGTTCCAAGTATATCAGCTATTAGAAATTGACTATTTTCATTTTCTTGGATACCTTCATACACAACATCTTCGTAGGTTAAATTTAAATCAGCAAGTACTTTATCTACATAAAACCTTTCATTTAGCGTTTCATCACGATACTTTGGTTCTAGGGATACTGATTTCCCCTTGAGTCTAGGATTCCTCTGGTAAATAAATTTAAAGCCACAGTAGACATAGGAACCGAAATCACTCGCGTTTAAGTTTAGTTTGTCCTTCAGTTTAAACGTCTCCTCTCATAAGGTAGCGTAGATACTATCGACATTTGATGCGGCCAAATAATATGGGTTATTAAGTAATCGTAGCCCTGATACGATTAAACAGTTCATTATAGAGCATTTCCTCATTATCCCAAATAATATGGTTAATTTGTCGAGTATCGAAATGTAGCTTATCAAAGTCTTCCTTACTACACGTCCAAATAACTGGAATACCTAAACCTTGAGCAAATCCTGCTTCGTAATATACTCCATTTCTGTGTTGAGTTACGTCAGCGACAACAAATCTGCTCCTTCTTATTTCAGCTATTATCTCTGAATCTATTCTATTATTATGCTGTTTGTTATCAATTCTCATTGGCTCGTAGCCAGTCTTTTTTATTACTTCTTTTATTGTCTCACTTGCAGAATTCATGCTCTGATCAAAGGACATTGCAATAAACCCTTGTCTTGATTCACCAAATCTCCCATAACTTAATTCATTAACCCTATCCCATCCTTTAGCAGATACTACAATACTGGTTGGTAAAGTTGAAACGTTACTGGAAATATATCCCTTTTCAGCTAAACCTCTCAATATAAAAAGTATTTCTTTGGTTTCTGTTGTTGAGGACAATAACAATGGATAAGTTCTATTTGATAATACAATTGAGAAACCAGGATATTCGGACTTTAAAGTTAAATTTATCAAGGCTTGATTAATTCTTTCAGTCATAAGGATTGGGTATTGATCAATAATTTGATCAATTGTTAGGAAAGGAGCATATGGAATCTTTTCCATATCAGTAACCTGTTCAGCAAGAATCGTTATGTTACTACCATTCAAATTACGCTTGGTTACAAATGCTGAAATTTTAGGCTTGTCCTTTGTACGGGTCGAATCTGTTAGTTCCTCTTTAGCTTGATCTGAAATTTTATAGCTTCCGCATGTAGCACAACTTATATCATAGTAACTGTTTAAAGGTCCAAGACCTTCAATTCTTGCTTCATAATCACACAATGGACATGAATGCATATTTTACCCCCTCTTTTGATTATTACCTTCATAGTTTATTCCCAGAAAAGTTAATGCAGCAATCGGATAAGTTCATCAGGCTTAATCCAAGGTCTTTTTCTATGTAGCATTCTGTGGCAATTCGAACAAACCATAACTATGTCAGAAACTTTTGTCTGGTCTCCTTCTTTTAATTCTGACACTGGCACTATATGATGACCCTCAATAAATCCCTGCCCAATTTCACCGTAAAATAGTTCAAAGTCAAACCCACAAACTTCACAATATAATCTACCATTTTTTTGTTTAAATCTTTCTTTTGCCAAATCTACAACTGTTGAATTTCTTTCCCTAACAATGTGTTTCATATACATTTCCTTACCTTCAGGAAATGATAAACTTTCTTCCATCAAATCTGACTTAAACAGCTCCGTATTACTTGAATCAAATACTTTTTTCGCCTCAATGCTTGAAATTGATTTACCGGAAACTATACTGTTTTTAAAAGATATACCTATCTCACTTAATTTAACTGGTTTATCAAAAAACTTTAACCCTGAAAGTATGATACATCCTATCGTTCCTTTACTTACATTGAACATCTCTTTCATACGTGAAGAAAAAGAGGCAAAATCAGGATCCCCATTACCTTGTTTGTATTTGGTCCAAGCCTCTTCTGGTGATAACTCTTCAAATCTACTGAAATACCCTACTCCTAGAACCGCTCTCTCCCCTCTTACATTAGGTGGGTTTTTTACAAGAAAGAAAAGTGGCTCATAGTGCGACAGAGCCCTGAAGTAATTTGTGTTTTTTCTCCAGAAGTTTACCTCTCCAGATATATAACTTTGCTTTAGGAATTCATACCATTCTCGAGACGTGACCGCAACAAAAGCGCGGTTATACATTTTAATCCCCCTTCCAAAACGACCGATTTTGTTCTTATGAGTTTATTCGACATAAACCATTATTTTCCTCTTTAACATCCCATAAATGACCGTATTTGGAACGAATCCATCAGCAAAGCCAAACCATCTGTTTTATGGATTAAAACCATCTCAAAACTCATTTTCAAAAACAAAGTTTCAAATGGCTTCTTTCTGACCGTTTTTGCGCTATATTTATGAAAAAATAGAATAGGAGGAAAAGCAATGAAAGTTGGATACGCAAGGGTCTCTACTTTGGAACAAAGCCTTGATTTACAATTAGATGCTCTGAATCATTATGGTTGTGAACAGATTTACCAAGAAAAAGTAACTGGTTCACGGTCAGACCGTCCACAGCTACAAGAAATGATTGATTACTTGCGCAAAGGGGATGTTGTTGTAGTTTACAAACTTGATAGGATTAGTCGTAGCACAAAACACCTTATCCAATTAAGTGAACTATTTGATGAGAAGGGTGTACAGTTTGTATCGTTACGTGATTCTATTGACACATCCACCGCTATGGGAAGATTCTTTTTTAGAACGATGGCTAGTATTGCAGAGCTAGAGCGTGACATCATTCGTGAAAGGACCATGGCTGGTCTGGAGGCAGCTAGAAGTCGTGGAAGAAAAGGAGGCAGACCACAAGTTGACCAGAAGAATATATCGATAGCTCTTAAGATGTACCACTCAAAACAATACACCATAAAAGAGATTGAAGAGGCCACACAGGTAAGTAGGACTTCCTTATACCGATATGTAAACAGTCAAAAATGTGAAAACACAAACTAGTTTCGGAATAATTAATGATAAAATAACATTAAGGAGGTGGAATATAATGAGTCATAAACCAAATGAAAGATGTCCGAAATGTAATGGATATGGTGTGAAATGGAATGATAACTTTGAAGCTTCCGTTGACCGTATTTGTGATACACAAGGTTTAAGTTTTTATGATGCTATCCAAAGAACAAAGAAAAATCCTCGTTTTAGGTCTGACTTTTGGGATTGTTCTGAATGTAAAGGAACTGGAAAAATAAGTTGATAGAAAACGGCTATTGGAGGTGGTGGAAAATGTCTAATACAAGAAATGAGATATTTAATTCTGAAGGTATCCCCAAAAAATATATTGAGAATGCTAGAAGGTGTTTTATATGTGATTCACCAGTGGTAGATGGCGGTACATGGGCCGGAAGCCATGATGTTCACCTTTTATCTATTTGTAATTCACAGCAGTGTATAGAGGATCATATAAAGTGGTTAATTGATGTTTATATATCTGATGGGAAGATAGATATAAGGCATTTTGAAACCAAAGATAACTTCTTAACGCTTGTTGAAAAAGTGTATGATGATAAATCAAAAAAAGAAATTCATAATAAGTGAAACGAAGTGTAAAATAAAATAAGTTGATACAAAAATAAAAAGGACCAAATCAGGTCCTTTCATATTTCTTATTTAACAACTGTTATTCTTCTTTCATGCTCTTCATGAAAGAAGATGAGGCCGTCCTCGGAATGAACATCTCTTGTATCAATCCAAATATAGTTTCCATCTGTTAATGATTCAATCAACTCCTGAATGCCTTCTTGTAATCTCACTTGAAAATGAGTGTGATCTTCCCTAAACATATCAAATAGATCAACGACATCTGTCTCAAAAAAATTGTCAAAAAGATTCTCTGTATCAACATTTAAAACAATCCAATGAAATTCCTCTTGAAGGTCCTTTAAAGAGTATATCAAGTTAATTTTATTTGGATTAACTACCCCACCAACAACTACTTTTGCATATCTGTTTACTCCATTTACCATATCTTTTTTGTCACCCTCTCTTTTTTTAATGTCAGTGACATCAATGGTGACAGAAGACGCCTTCAAAATGTTTATTTAAAGGCACATTGTATGCACTGTCACCATGTCACCCCTGTCCTCACTGCTTTTGGTTTAAATGCTTATTCGTTTGATTCTTTAAATTTAAAATCAATGAAATTACCAAAGAACCATTAACAAAATAGAAATGGCATGATGACATGGTGACAAGTTGTTATGGTTATTGATATATCAATGGTTTAAGCGTCACCACTATCGTCACCATATTGTCACCCTGTCACCCTATTATTGAAGGGAGTCAATAGCTTCCCTCTTGATTGTTACAAGCCAATGTCTAATTCCATCTATTCTTGTTTGTTTCCCAAATCTATTACTTCCATTTGGAAGGTCCAGCCATCCTTTTTCTTTCCATAGGCCTAATATTTCCAATGCATTGTACCCACCTTTTTCCAACTCATTTTTTAATGAGCTTTGGTAAAAAGCAATAGAATCCCAGTTTTGAGATTTATCCCATCTTCCCAACCAACCTCCATTTGGTAATATTGGTTTTCCATTAAAATCAGTTGTATGACGACCGAAAAAGTGGGTTTCACGTGAGGCAGCCCAAGAAATGATTTCACGAAGAGCTTCTTCTTCACCAGTTGGATCCTTTGCTTCTTCAGCAATATTTGGCCATTCAATCTGCATATATTTTTTGTATTTCCATGGTAGTGGATAGCCCATATCATCAAAAGCTCGATGAACCATTTCTGCGGTTAGCTCAATGATTGCAGCGTATGATGCTAGTCTTCCAGCAACATTATTTTTGATACCTGTTGCAAAAAATTTAACCAATTCTTGATACTCCTCTTGCCACTTAATCCAACTATCTCGGTTTTTTTGAATCCATTGAACAAACAGAGGGAATGCATGACCGTAATTTTGACATACCTCAATATTTATGTTTTGTACTAATTCTCTCGTTTTGATGTCATCGTTAACAAATGGTAACCCTCGCACCTCAAGTACACGTGCCCTTGTGCCACCATCATTTGTAAAGGAAATTGCGGGGGTTTCACCACTGGATATTAGTACCGTTCTCCAAGTAGTTGTCATACTGATCCCTTTTTTGTTTCCTCTCCCACGACCACGGCCACTTGCTACAGTGTATAGAATGTTTGCAACTATTTTTGTGTTCTTTGCTCTTTTTGTATCATCTAATATTACAGGCAAACTATTCATGACACCGCTGGCTCTTTCAAGCCATACTTGGGTTACATCCCAAGTTCCCAGAATAGAGTCAGAATTCTTTTCGTCGGGGTTTCCTACAACACTTGCGGCAATTCGTTGGACTGTTGTTTTACCTGTACTTGTTCGATTAGCGAAATCAATGATGAAATTGGAACAATTTAGAATTTCTAATAGAGGGGGGACAAAAGCCGAATAGAATCCCAGCATGACCTTCGGATAGTCACTCGCTGGTTGTACTGCCTGTATCCACTTTTCGATGGATCCTCTTTTATGGAATCCAGACACCAATTGTTCATCTCCAGATTCCATTCCACGAAAAACAACATACTCACTATTTGTAACTTCGTCTCCCTTTAACTGTTCCTTTGTTTCACCATTTAAAATGGTGTGATTTCCCCAAAGAAATCCTTTATCGAACTTTTTCCCTTGCCACCCTAGTTGCGATGAAACAAACTGTTTGGGAAGTTCCTTGTAATTTATCGCTTCAGTTGTAGAAACGTAATTCACCACTTCTTTGGCTGTGCTTGTTGTTACAGGAAACCCTACACTAGCTAAATCGACAATCTTTCTTGCATTTGCGACCTCGTCTCTATTTACAATTTTGTGATACCAGCGCTCTCCTCTTTTCCAAGAAAGTTGTACCATTTCGTGATTCGTTTGAATATCCTTCATCAATCCCGTCACCAAAATAGGGGAAAATGCAATGTCAAGAAGGCTCGTTTTGTTTCCTTTAGGAATTATTTTGTAAGTGGCGTGTTCAGTCAAATGATAGTTTTCGGGGATTAGGAGTGATTTCCCTGGGGAGTTTTCTAAACAAGATCCAACTGTTTGTAATTGAGGACTCTCTTCTTCACCCACTATTCGCAGATGACTTTCGCTTGAATTTTCATTCTTTACTTCTTCACCGCTTTTATTTAATGCCAAATTCAATTCTGTGGAAAGTTCCTCGTATGTGCTAGGGGCTTCTCTTTTAATGAATTTTAGTGCATCCTTTTCTGTTTTGGTTAGCGAAACATTCTTTTCTGTTGAAGATCTACTTAACTTCTCCATGATTAGTTGTTTTGCTCCTTCCAATTGAGCTTCCTTTTCTTCCATGTTACTTACAGCAATAGGGGATTTAATGTTCTGATAGAATGAGCATTGATTGCACCATTTTCCATTGGTCATCTCAAAGATCTTTTCACAAGTAACAGGACCCGTGTTTTTAAGGGATTGGAACAACTTATATTGTGTCTCATCATACGAATAGTTGGGGTAAGGGGAGCTCCATTCATGGGTAAGCTCTTCTCCATCAATACATCTTCCTAATATGGATAGGCTTGCATACCATTCTGGTTCTGAAAGAGTTTCTGCATCTTCTTTACAATGTTTCATCCATGAACACCCGTTGACGATATGTTCTATTTTTGCAAATTGATTATTAGGTGTTAGTGCAACGTTTTGTGATTTTGCATGAAACATCTTACTAGGGGTTTTTGTTGCCTTTACTTGTGATTCGTCTAGGAAGTATTGTTCTAAATCATCTTGAGTATAGCGATTATCTTCTTCAATAGTCACTATCTTTACAGGAGCCGGCTCCAAATCTTTTTTTCGATTCCATGTTCCTGGAACTCGAAAGACTCTTGATAGATCTGATGTAGAGTCTACTCTCCAACCAAAAGAAGAAGCATGGTATTGTACCGTCCTTAAAAAGTTATTAACAAACTCTTGCGCTTCCTGTAGTTCTTCCTCACTTTCAATCACCCACGGCTCCTTGAATAGCCAATATACTTGATACCCATGACCTGAATTAACCATCATTGTTGGGCGAAGTGGGAATTTTTCAATGATTTTCTCTGCATCCTCGAATGTATCTGGTAAATTATCTACTTTGTGTGCCGGACCTTTCACATCAATATCAAGCCAAACACCAGGGATGACACATACTGTTTTTTTGTAGCCTCGAATACGTGATTCATCTGCCTTTTTTCCTAGTTTTTCTGCTTCCTTTAAAGTCGCCTCTTTGTCCTGCAATCCTAGACCCAGATATACATTTGATTCCTTGGATACGGATAGAGCATATTCTGCAAATTCTTGTCTCTCTCCATTCCAAAACCACTTTGCTTGATGATTAGGTAAAGTGAAGCAGACAAGGTGGCCTCTTTCCAAATCCTCCTCTCCGTACAGAGTTTGTAAAAATTGTAGTACTTCGTTAGCGCCTTGTAATGATGATGGATTCATTTGGTGAATCTCCTTTCTTAAAATGAGCAACAATATGTTGCTATAAGAAAGGCGCTAACCTAAAGAAAATATTTTCTATCAAAGGTGTTGGGAACACCTATAAGTGATGTCCTTTCTCATAAAAGGACATCTAAAAAGGTAATGACTATTGGTAGTTTAAGAACAACTCGGAATTTTGTATTAAATATTTATTCAACTTATTTTATGGACTCCGCTTTGTAATCTTTCACGCACAAACTCATGTTCTTTATTATAGTATGATTTAATCAATGACCAAGCTATGCAGTCTTCGTTCTTCGCCCAAATTTTAATGTTAAAATTATCCCCGAAATGGTTTATCCTAATAGATTCTTCATCCCAACTACCTATTGTATAGGAATGATGCTGATCACCAAAAATCTCCTTCAAAAGTGATAGATGTGTTTTAGGTATGCCTGAATTTCTGTCATGCTTCTCATTATACTCCATTGTTTTATGAGCAATACCCCCACATTTGTAATGAATGTATGCTTTAAACTGTTGAAGTGCCTGTTCGTAATCATCAAAAAATTCTTCAGCTGCACCATATACATAGGATTTTTCTTCTGCTTTATCAAAGACGTACTCCAAAGAATAGTCATTAGCAAAAAACTTATTATCAAAAAAAAGTTTGATTGTTGCGGTGTATAGTTTTCCTCCTCTTTCGAACTCTACGTCCCAAAAATGTTCCTTACAGTACCCTTTTTGGTCATATATTGGCCCAAGATCTTCAATTTTTTTCATTATCATTTCAGTTTCTTTTTGCATGTATATCTCTCCTATTTCCTTTTAATTTAGCCATTGTTACGGCTATAAGAAACCGTTAGTTTACAGTAAGTAAACAATCGGCTTCTACTTGGGAAATACGTTACTAAAAACCTTCCACCCTTCCTTTGAATATTCTCCTCTGCCACCCAAAAACGAAGAAATAGTGAGAAAAACGTAAGAAACATCCTACTAATCGTTTATATCTACGATTTTTAAGGATCATTCAGGAATTGAGGCTGATTTTTCAAGTAGTTGTTTCTGTAAGAGCACCATTTCCTTCATCTTGGGGTCAAGTTGTTCGAAGGCATGTAGGAAGACCTTTTCTACAGCCTTACTTGAGGTTTGTCCCTGTTGAAAAACCGCAAGCATAGCTAAAGAAAACGAGGAAAAGGTGATGGTCTTTCGATACTGATTACCTGTAGTGTCTTGTAGCTTCATCTTTCTTTTCTGCATGGCCTTTTTTCTGCACTCCAAACAGATTTTTGGATTTTTGGCGCCTTTAACAAACTGATCTGCTGGTTTTGTTTCATTGCAAGTTTTACATGTGAAGAATTCTTGCATGTGCGTAACCTCCTTTAATTTTGAAATGTCATATCTTCCATAGATATGAATAAGATTTGGATTGCAAAAAGTGAAGTTATGCAGTTATGCAAAAGAGTCAATGGGGGATGGATGTAGTTATTCAAAAAGGGGAATGTCATAATCCGCATCCTGATTAGGGACACGGGCAACAGGCATTACTACTCTTCGATCCAAGAGCAAATCGATCTTTTCCTGTTATCAACTGTTCTTTTTTCCACCTTTTCGTCGTGGGTCTGTTTAGAAGTGTAAACTGTGGTGACTATTCTAGGCTTGTCTTTTGATACTTCCTTTCCGTTTTCTTTGAGGTAGTTTTGACAGATTTGTTTTGCAACTGAAAGCCCCATTTTTACTTTCGGATTCCTGAAATTCTTGTCCCAATGACCAAGGTGAGGTAATTGATTGAAATCTTCTTTTGTCGCGGGATGGTGGAAGTAGTAATCGCCAGCTCGAACCAGGACATTGCTTCTCTGTTTAGCAAAACCAGGATTAGGACAGAAGTGCAGCCCCACCTTTTCTGCTTTTCCTTGTTCGATCAACACCTGAATGGTTTGTCTTTTGAGTTGATAGAGAGAAGTTGGGTCAAGCGCAGTCTTACTGTGCCGGTTTAACGTAAAAAGTGCCTGTTCAATTTTTTCGGTTGTTTCCAAAAACAACACACTCCTTTACATCGTGGATTTATTAAAGAAAATAATCAATAAGGATCATGGGGGTGAAGATGTACAGTATCAACAGGGGGTACACAGTAGTTGTTAACGAAGTTGAATGGAGACTAATAATAAATCCTTTTAATCTTCCTCATCCATTATCTGTAGAAAAATAATGGTTACGGAAAACATCATAAAAAAAGTGGAATCAACGTTCATAATAGAAGGGCAAGTCTCACTACTAGAAAGGAAAGATTGAAAGTGAAGCAATTGCGAAGGTGTGATTTGGTTGAATCACACAAAACAGGGGGTAATGCGGTTACAAAAATAACACAATAACGATCTTTACATTTTCATTATATAGCGGGCTTCTTACACTTTTCAAGGAGTTAAGGCGACGAAATAATAAAAATTTCAAAAAAAAGATGGTATACTCGGCAAATCCCCAAGTACAACCATCAACGATTTCATTACCCAGCCAAAATTATCATAGGAATTTTAACACCCAATGATTGCCCAAGATTTAAGTGTTTATCACTTTTTGTAGCTTATTTAGAAGATAGTCTAACTCTTGACTACATTTTAAAGTACTTTTATGTCCAATTCCTTTTACCTTTGCCGTTCTGATCATTTCATTTCTTTTTTTCTCAATTCTGGATTGTAAATGTTGGTTCGACTTTTCATCCATGATTTCTCCACCTTTACAAAAAGAACCGTTTTGTTGAGAAAAATAAATTTTAGAACTACTCGACTTGTTACCCGATACCTCTCTTGGAAAGTTCAATCTCATTGATAATAGCAGCTAGTCTATTTTCGTCACTCTTTTTCATATCCAGGAATTTTATACCGTATACGAAATAATTACTTTCCTTCTTTGTCTCCTTACGTACAAACTCACCTCTCAAGTTAAATTCCTGACTCTGTAAAGTAAAACACAAATCTGAAATGATTAGGTATTGGACTGGTAAATCAATTTGAGCCGTCAACTTAATACCACCCAGACTAACGTCATCAATATGACCCAAGACTGTTTTACTCACTAGCGCCTGTAATTTGTTTGTTCCAAAATCAACAAATGAAATAGAACATTCTATATGATTCACATTTACGCGATGATAGTTTCTGCGGTTATAATTAAAGTTCGTAGTTGCTTTTTGCGGTTTAATAGTATCACATTTACTTTTCAAAGCTCTGACCTCATTCTCTTTTTCCTTGATTTTTTGCTTACTTCTAAAATAACCTAATGAGAAAATGAGTAATAGCAATGTTTCAAATAGCAGGATAGAAAGCAACTACCTCACCCCAAACCTTTTAGTAAGTTTGGTACACCCAACTTATAACCTTGTCCTAATGGGACTCCAAGTGATTTGGAAAAAGAAACATCAAGAGCATTTTCGAGACCTTCTAAAACTAAAATAGTATCAAATTTATTACAGTATTCCAACACATTTTTAATCATCTCTTGTTTTTTTGGAGACTTATGGAGATCCCTAGAAAAAAACTGATCTAACTTTAAATAATATGGATCTAATTCAATTAGTCTCTCCATATCACCATTGCTAATTCCATAATCATCAATGGCATAAGAAATCCCTACTTTTTTTAGTTGCTTTAATACTTTTTTCAAACGATTCAAATCATAATTTGTTTCTTTTTCACTAATCTCAAAAACTATTTCTTGATTTGACAATAGCTTTTCCTTCATAATTACAGATATAAAGGAGGGGAATTTTGGATTCAATAATGTTGACGGAAAAACATTTACGAACAATATCCCTTCTTTCCTTGTAAAACCTGCTGAATGGTAGGTTTTCAGAGCTTTATGAATGGACCGCGAATCCAATTCATAGAGCTTTTTTTCTTTTATAGCGCTATTAAAAGCAAGTTCTGGATTAGCAAATTTTTTTGACCGAAGTAGTACCTCATACCCTACAATATAACCCTCTTTCAAATCATAAATGGGTTGAAAATGATGAAAAAAGTCCTCATGATCTATGAAGCTACTAATCACCAATACCTATCCCTTCTTACGGACGACAAAAAAGCCCATGCCGAAAAGCATAGACCTACTATACTTCGGCAACCCGGCCACCATAGTCATTTTTAGAATGACTTTAGGTCCGTGGCTTTGCGTCCTTATTTTTCAATAAGTTTGCCTTTTGCGA
>JAWJLM010000040.1 GCA_040191315.1 Bacillaceae bacterium S4-13-56
TCCCCAGAGCCATCGCGTAGCGATTTCGTTCTTCTTAAATTTCCAATGTCATTTCTAAATTTTTATTTCTTTTTTTAAAATGTCTATAAACCGTGATTTTTCCTCGTAAGCACCGACCCTATCAACACTCATCTCGACTGCCACTTCTTATTTCAATTTATTTTCTTCACGAACTTTAATGGAATCATTGCAGGCCACCCTCGATGCCCTCCTCAAAAATCGAAAATTCCGGTTTTGTCCCATCCTCAAAAGTAAGTGCCTCTCTACAAATCTTCTTAGTGATGCATCCCTTTCTAATAACGTGCCATCTAGATCAAAAATAACGGCTTTAATTATAATTCACTTCTCTTAGTTGTGATGTCAGAAGAGACTTATCCATTCATTGATAAACTCTTTTTCACGGTGAGAACCGTCCCTACCAACACAGCTACCAACACACTCAAATGTGTTCCAAAATTCCTCTTAAATTTTTGTATTCAAAGTCAGGGGAAATGCCTAGTTCTTCTTCTGTTACGCCTTTCCGGTTTATCCATGCGGTCTGAAATCCAAAACTCTTGGCACCTGTTATATCCCAGGTGTTCGATGACATGAACAGCACTTCTTCCCGTTTTACGTCCAGTCTCTCCAAAACAAGTGTATAGGACATGGGTGTTGGTTTATATTGCTTCACTTCATCCACACTAAGAACTGCATCAAACAACTCCGATAATGTTGAATTTTCGACAAGGGGCCGAAGCATATCATAGGAACCATTGGAAAAGATCGCAACTGTTTTGCCTTGAAGCTTTTGAAGAACCTCTTCCACTTCTGCATAATGCGCCAGGTGCAAATATTCATTTAGAAGCTGTTCTTCCTTTTCTTTTGATAAATCAACCTCTAGACTACGACAAGCATATCGTAAAGAATCTCTTGTGATTTCATAAAAAGTACAGTATCTGCCCATAAGTTGCCGTAAGAAACTGTACTCAATCTGTTTATGCCTCCATACCTCGCTGATTTGCTGACCTTTCCTAGGAAAAAGTTCATTGCAAGCCTCTATTACAGAATGAACATCAAACAACGTACCATAAGCGTCAAACACAAATGCTTTTACTTTTGCCATCTATATCTCCTCCTTATAAAGTGAAACTTTATTTTATCACACACCATCAAAAATTAGTTTTTGTTAAAATAAAACCCTTAAATAATAGCCGATGAAATAATTCCAGCCATTCCTATATGAATATTTTTCATATCCATCACTCCCTATTAGGATAGATGGAAGAAATGTAAAAAGGTTTCGATTTTTAAGAACTTAAACTCATTACCCTAAATTTCATTAAAATTGACGACTAACTTCCTACAAAAAAGAAGAAAAGCCTTAGCCTTCCTCCTCTATTGCACACTTTCCGCAAATTCGATAAAGTTTTCACTTGTTAATTCAGGGCCTCCACCCATTAACTCTAAAAATCGACCATCCTGTTCCCACGTCAGAATGATAAAACCATCCATGTCAGACAAAATTCCTTCATTTTCATTAATGGTTACTCTTTCCGTTGTTTTGTCCTCTGGAACTTCTCCATAAGCTTCTGCAGAAGGATAAATGCTAAACGCAAATCCATTTTCTAAATCCTTCTCATAATTGAGCATGATCATCTCGCTCTCTTCCTCATACCAACTGTCGACCATGCTATAACCCTCTGGAAGGGCTGTCACTTGAGGAATTGTAAAATCCACAGTTTCTTGAATTTCTTCAAAGGTCATCGGCTCTTCTAAACCAAAAGCCCCGCCCATAAAATCTTCCGTTGCGGTTTCCCTAACTTCATCTGGAATTTCAACCGGATCAACTTCATTGACAGCGGAAATGTTGATTGTCCCGTCCAACTGCATTGGTTCTCCATCCACTACCAAGTCAGCTTGAACAGATTGAGACGTCATGATCATCGATTCTTTATTAATTCCTATCTCAAGATCAAGGTTATTGACCGAAATATCTTGCACTTCACCTAACGCCGGATCTTCTGGGAGATTACCTGAGGATGATTCAATATACGGCTTAACAATTTCGCTAAATTCATCTCCTTCTCCAGACAAAGTTAAAATATATTGATCATCTTCCTCCGTCATGACAAATTGGTCTTCCAATCGAATGAGTTTTTCCATTTCTTCTTTATTTAATTGATCGAAACTATCTAAACCCATTTCTTTCTTATCTATGGTGAACCATTCACCAAACATACTCATGAAAGCTTCCTCTTCATGTACATAAGTTTCGAAATTCATCGACATACCTGGCATTCCCATGCTCATGGTCATGAACATCGTATCTGGGTTGTGTGTAACATCCCCGGTACCTTCCATTGTCGTTTCCATCATATCCATCACATTCATGTTGATCAACATATCAAACGAATAACTTTCCAGCTTTTCAACGGCCTCACTTGCCTGCTGTAATACCTCTGTTTGATCCATATGATTTTGCGTGCCACAAGCTGACATGATAAATGTTGTAATCAGAACAAAAAATAAATAAAATTTTCTCACGACTTCTGTATCTCTCCTTCCTACTGTATCATCCTAAAAGCGAATAGAAACCCCTCTACAAATATCCTTTCCCTAACACCACAACTCATTCATGTTGTTGGTATATTGGTGTGTTGGTGGGGACGGTTCTCACGTTGAATTTTTAGGTTTCATATGGGATTGTTCTAAATTATTAACTCTTTTAGAACCCTATTTTGTTCCTTTTGTTCCTTGAAACAATTAAAAAACTGCTATCAATATCAATAGCAGTTCCCTGAGAATATTCTTCTACTATGGTTCATCTGATTTTTTGACTAAATTGAATGGACTTGTCCTAAATTTGGACTCAACTTCTTTTAAAAACCTGTAAACAAAATGAAGATGCAAATATTCTTCATACGCGTCACTCCCATTAGTTGGACGCAAGAAGAATATAAAAAACAGGTTGCCGAATAATCTCGACAGCCTGTGTACGATCTCCAGCAGGATTCAATCAAAAAGGAACTAGCCAAACCATAGTTGAAATAACCCTTCTGTAATCCCTAAGTTATACATATAATAAAATCCAAACACCATACTAATGACACCTGTGGACTGAATTAAGTATTTATTCATATGCAAATTTTTGCTGCTCAAAACAAATGGAATTCCAATAATAGTTGTAAAGAAAAGCATCCCAATAATAGTTCCTGCACCAAAAACAAGAATATAGATAGCTCCTTCTAAAACGGTGTTTGCTGTGCTCATGGCAAGCAAGATCATGGCAGCACTTCCTGCAAGGCCATGTACAAAACCAATCACTGTTGATTTTATATAAGGAGCATATTGGTGCTTATGTTTATGGTGATGAACCTTTTCATGTGGATGGGCGTGGACATGTTTATGTAGGTCCCCATCGTGCTTATGCTTATGCACATGGATATTTCTAAAAGAAAAAATACTTGTAATTCCTAGAAAAACAAGCATAATGCCCACTAAAAATTCAAAGGACATAGCCCATTTATCTGGAATATCCCCTTTTAATAAAATGACAACAATGCCAACTATAAATATCGTTGCAGTATGTCCTATACCCCAAAAAACACCAGATAAAGCCGATTTCCAAAGCTTTTTACTCTGACTAGCAATAGTAGAGACAGCGATCACATGATCAGGCTCAACTGCATGTTTAATTCCTAGTACAAATCCGAGGGATAAAACAGAAAGAAAAGTGATTTCCATTTGGGTTACTCTCCCTTGTTGGCAAAGTTTTTTATGGTCTATCAACTCATTCTATCACCCAAGGATATAATGAATAACAAATATTTTCCAACATTTCACCGAATATTTTGTGACAAAGCTATCTCCTTTCCTACTGTTTTGTTTCTCTTGGTGGCACGTCCCAAATATAATAATTTCTCGTATACTGCCTTGTTTCAACTACCAATTGTTCACCCTCATTGTCGAAAATAAACCCTGAGCCCATTTGCTCCTTAAACGTCCATCCGCGCTCCTTCATATACTCTTTCATAACTGAATATCTTTCTTCCTCAAACTCCGTTATATAACGGTCTGGGGAAGAAGAGAATTTCACATATTCTGAATCTGAAAATTCGATTTTTAGGATCGATGTAACAATGGGGATAGGATTTCCTTCTTGAAAAACCACGGATCCATAAGCCCCTATGAAAAAACCTATTAGAGTAAAGGTCACAATCAGCGTCATAATCACCGTTAAAATTTTACTTTTGATACGACTGACCAGTTTTTCCTCAATAGCCTCAGAAGGGTGACCCATTTCCTGTTGACTAGAGTT
Organism: Bacillaceae bacterium S4-13-56; assembly: GCA_040191315.1. Taxonomy (NCBI): domain Bacteria; kingdom Bacillati; phylum Bacillota; class Bacilli; order Caryophanales; family Bacillaceae; species Bacillaceae bacterium S4-13-56. The sequence goes on from JAWJLM010000040.1 coordinate 4,298, forward strand.
CGGAACATCCTGTTTCATCTGATCATACATTTCCCAGCAATTTTCACATTCCTCTAAATGAGTTTTTACTAAATGATTGCTTGCTTCACTCGTTAATCCGTCTATATAAGAAGGCAATAAATCTTGTATTACATCGCATGTAACCTTCACTGATCTTCCCCCTTTTTCAAAATCTCTCTTAATTTCAATTTTCCTCTATGAAAAGTCACCCTTGACCAGTTCTCACTCTCCCTAAACATTTCACCGATCTCTTTAAAACTCAGCTCATTAAAGCTACGTAGAATCAAGACTTGCTTGTAAGGTTCTTTTAACTCTTGAATTGCTTGATGTAGCATCCTTTCCTGTTCCACCTGCTCCAACACACGATCAGGGGTTGAAAGACTAACAAATTTCATATCATTTTCATCAAATTCATCGTGTTTATGTAAATTCTTTTTAAGGTGCTTATAGTACACATTTCTTCCGATTTGAAAAACCCACGTTTTTATGGATGATTCACCCTTAAAACGATGAATCGATTTGAAAGCCTGATAAAAAGTCTCTTGGACTAATTCCTCGGCCAAGGCTCGGTCGCTAGTTAGATAAAATAAATAATTATATAATGGCTTTGAATACAGTCGATAAAGCTCTTGAAAATCCTTCAATACGTCCCCCCCTCATTGTGTTAGTCCCTTTTATTTTGGATTCGTTACAAAAAAATTTAAACTTACTAATAAAAAAGTACCCTATAGTAACCATTTTTCAAAGTGTCACTATAAAGTACTTTAAATTAGGGACGTCCATGGCTAGAATCAACTAATCCAAATCAGCCTCACATCTTTTGACTTCCATTGATCATCTTCATATGAAATTTCAAAAACTATTACTTAATCATTTACTTCCACCAGTAGTTGCTTTGTTTATTTTTAATATTTGAAAGGTTATTTTCTACAATAATGTAATTGCTTTTAATGTATTCCATTTCATTATCTAAACGATTGAGGTCATCTTCTGAAAGGGTGTCCTTTGTTAATAGATGCGTTATTGAAACGAGAATATCAAAGTTTTTTTCTGCTCTCCTTGTTTCTCCTAATTCTAAGCTATATATAGCTGCTGCATACATGTCATAAGAGTTTTCTAAAGAGCTAACAGACAATTCCAATATATTTGAAGGGATATTAGTTCTGTCATATTGCAAAAGTGTGGTCTGAATGGTTTCAACTTCATTGTATAGAGCTTTTGTTGCATAGTGCTCTAATTCTGATTTCCTCAGAAGTTGATTACCTTTTACTTCTACCCCCATAAAACCCCAATAACAATTACTAGAAGAATTACTATCCCTACATATATTTTTTTCTTCATACATATCCCTCTAATCTAGCGTTCTTTAATAAAAACTTCAATCAATGGCCGCTCCCACCTACTCTTTTCGTTTCACTTAAGACTTTATATTACTCCATGAAAATAAAACATTAAATTTTTCATCCTTGTTGGTGAAGCTTGCTTCATGGTTGGCTACCCGTTCATGTGGGAGAAAAATATACTGCTACAAACACCCAAGATTTTCTAAATCCAAACATCATTATCCGCGGTTAACTCGGAATCCGTATCACCCGTATTAACCACCCCCGTTGGCTCTATAATCATGGCCTGACATTCTTTTTCAGCATTTGTTTTGTGCTCCACTCCTTTGGGGATCACATACATTTCTCCTTTTGAAAGTTTTACTTCTCCATCACGAAAAACAATAGACATTTCACCATCGATCACGAAAAATACCTCATCCGTATCTTTATGGTCATGCCATACGAAGTCCCCTTGAATTTTGACAAGTTTAAATTGGTAGTCATTCATTTCGCATATGACTTTTGGGGACCAGTGATCATTGAATTTAGTTAATTTTTCTTTTAAGTTTATCGGTTGACAATCCATTAAAGCACCTCCATTTTTCCCTATAACTTCTTCATATACCACGTATCCATAGCACCATGTTCCGAATCGTCTAAGCCTTTTTCGAGTTTCTCAAATCCTAATTTATCGTAAAGACGATTGGCTACATGAAGCTTTTCTAAGGTTTCTAAATAACAGTATGTATAATGTTCTTTGGCGAAGCCTAGTGCTACTTTCATAAGCTCTTTAGAGAGACCCTTGCCTTGAGCTTCGGGTTTGATATAAAGCTTCTGAAGCTCACAAATTCCCTCTTCCTTGCCAAATGGCCCAATTCCTACACCGCCTACCACTTCTTCTTGTTCGTTCACTACAACCCAATACTTTGCATTTGGTTTCTCCCTGTAATATTGAGCTAGACCACTCAGTTGCGAGTCAAAATAGGCTGTCCCAGGAATATTTAAGCCAAATGACTCTAGGGAACGTTTGATAATTTGCTCCATGGCCTGGTTGTCCTTTTCTTCTATTTCACGTATCCTCATTTTTCATCCCCATATCTTTTAAATCTTTTTATTTATTCTAATATTAATTTTCAATAATGAAAACTTATTGGACCAGAAGTATTTTTGAAAGCGTTTTAATTTAAATGTTGACAGTTTCCTCTCTGCTACCCTTATAATTAGATATACACCCTAGATTCGTTTGCCAAGCTTTAAAGGATTTGAAATCTATGAATTTAGGAGGAACGATCGGATGACTATTCAAGAAAAAAGTGTGATCACAGAACGTCTTACCATGTCGTATTTGGAAGCAGGGAGTGCCGAAAATCCAACTCTATTTTTAATTCATGGGAATGTCTCTTCTAATGAATTTTGGGATGAAACCATTCAAACGTTTGCTATGGATTATCATGTTGTCGCCCCTGACTTACGTGGTTTTGGCAAAACAGAAATGCTCCCTATTGATGCAACCCGTGGTGTTAGAGATTGGAGTGACGATTTAAAATCCTTTAAGGACGCCCTAGGTTTATCTAAAAAAGTACATTTGATTGGCTGGTCTCTTGGAGGGTCTGTCATCATGCAATTCGCCATTGACTATCCCTCTGACGTTGCCTCTTTAGTTTTCGAAAGTCCAATGTCTCCTTTTGGATTTGGCGGAACAAAAGATGTACAAGGTACACCTTGTTATCCAAATTATGCTGGTTCTGGCGGTGGAGCGGCAAACCCTGATTTTGTGAAACGTCTAGCCGAACAGGATACAAGTGAAGATGATGCTAATAGTCCTATGATGGTCATGAACCAATTCTACTTTAAACCTCCTTTTCGCGTAGAAAAAGACCGTGAAGATAGATTTGTTAAAGCCATGTGCTCTATTGGTATTGGCGAAGGGTTTTATCCAGGTGACTTGGAAACTTGTACAGAATGGCCAGGGGTTGCACCTGGTGGAAAAGGAATTAACAACTCCATATCTCCTAAATACGTAAATTTATCTGTGTTTGCTGAGACAGATTCTTCTATTCCTGTACTTTGGTTTCGTGGAGAAAATGATTTAATTGTTTCTGATCAGTCCTTTTTGGACTTAGGTTTCCTTGGAAAAGGTGGCTATGTGCCAGGATGGCCTGGAGATGACGTTATGCCACCTCAACCTATGGTATCACAAATGAGGTTCGTACTAGATCAATTCAAGGAAAATGGGGGTCAGTACGAAGAAGTTGTGATGGAAGATACCGGTCACTCCCCTCATATTGAAAAAGCAGATCTCTTCAACGAAAAGCTTACTGCTTTTCTGGAATCAGTGATTTAGAGAATTGGAAATTAATAGTAAAAAAGAGCTTGGACTAGATTCCAAGCTCTTTTTTACTCATGCCAAACCTTCTTTGGAAAGTCAACTAGGTCTCTTAAAGAATCTTTTTAAAGAAAACAGGATTGAAACCGCTAGAATTTCAACTATCACAATCATAAGGAAGAATCCTGATAGAGTTCTTGTTCCATCCTCTTGTTCATTCTTCTTCACTATTTGCGGGACATTCATTTCTTCTACTTCAACGGGTTTCTTAGCCAAATGAAAAGAGATGTCTAACTGGTCAAAAGTCTGGTCTATCACTAATTTTCCGCTATTCATCAACTCTGGTTTTGTCTCCTCGTCTAAAAGTTGAGTGAAGTAAAGATTATCTTCCGAAACAAAGATTTCACTCTCATCTGTCACGAATTCTTTTCCCTTAGGAATTACCGTTGACTCGAAGTTATTAAATCCATAATCAAGCAATTCCACCGTATCATCGTAAATACCCTCTTTTGAACCTTTTAATACTACAACTATCAAACTAATATTCTCTCTTTCCGCAGTAGTAACTAAGGTAAACTTAGATTCATTGACATATCCAGTTTTCCCACCAGTCACCCCTTCATAAGGGGCTTCTCGCATTAACTTATGGTGGGTGTATAAGGTAGTTGACCAAGATTGCCCGTTCCATTCCAGTTCTTTGATCCCAAAAATTTCGCGAAATGTTTCGTTTTTCATGGCATACTGCGTAATCTTGGCTAAATCACTGGCAGTCGTTGTATGACTAGGGTCAAACAGTCCGTGCGGATTTATGAAGTGAGTATTGGAGACCCCAACCTTATTTTTTAAATACTTATTGATACTCTCCGAAAATTGCTCCACAGTTCCATCGATGTGTTCGGCGATGGCTACTGCTGCATCATTTCCTGAGTTAATAACTAATCCTTGTATTAGCTTTTTTAAACTTATTTCTTCTCCTTCATCTAGATAAACACTCGAACCTACAGTCCCTCTGGCATTCTTACTAATGGTCACAATGTCCATTAAATCCCCTTTTTCGATAGCATAAATTGCGGTGGCAATTTTGGTTGTGCTTGCAGGATACATTTCATTATTTGAATATTTATCATAGAGGACCTGTCCAGATTTTGCATCTATTAATATAGCACTTTCACTCGAAATATAAGGGGGTTCAATTTCTTCTTCAGCTAACACTATTCTGTTCAAACAAGAAAAAATGAATAGGAAAAAAATAGAGGAAACGATTGTTGTCTTCTTCATGATGGCACCTACTTCTCCATTTACTCTTCTTTTTTCTATATTAATTTAAAAAGAGTTAAAAATGTTCATGAATGAGTAGATGTAACGGAGTTGTTAAATCTGTAACATGAAAGAAAAAATACAGAGAAATAATGGGTGAATTGGAAATATCACCAGGTCCCTTTTCAGTTATCTCAATTGTTTCAGCAATAAGTCCTTCTCTGCTTTCGCCACTTTCATTCATTTCTTTTGCACAACTAGCGTTACCTCAATATATTGAGGAGAATTCGAAGTAGCAAATCTACTAAATTTCTCTACATCTTTTTCTTCATCATCTATATTGAATATTTTTGTTTCTGATTCGAAACTACTTTATGAGCTTCTAAACTAGCCCCAGTATTTTTAGGATGGTATATACAAAAAATGATCAGCAGTAATAAAATATATTTTTTCATAGACAACACCTCATTTTAGTGTTGCTTCTAAATTGTTTCCTATGCAGTATTCCTCGCATAGGAAACATTATATTCGAAAATAAAAAGCCGAAATAAATAACGGCTTTGAATTACAAAATACCTAAAGTAGCTTTCTGATTTCTTGTTTTAATACTGGAATCTTATTTTGCACAACATCCCAAACCATTCGATAATTTATGGAGAAATACCCATGAATCACCATATCCCTCATTCCAGCCATCTTTCTCCACTCAATTTGAGGGTTATTCTTCCTTATTTCATCAGGTATATTTTTTACCGCTTCTCCAATAACTAGTATATTTTTGATTACTGCGTCAGCAACCATTTCATTATCAATAAACTCATCATAGGAAAGTCCATTTGTATATGTCTGAATCTTTGATGAGGCATTATATATATCTTCTAGAAAGACATTAGGCTCCCTCTGCATACTTAGCGCTCCTAACAATACTTTCTTTGAGTGCAGGCTTTATATCATCAAAAATGACCAAATCAACTTTTTTTTGAAAAAGATCTTCAAGGGTTATTTTTAAATCCATATAATTATCAAACGTCAATGTGCTTTTCTCAAATTCGACTAATAGATCAATATCACTCGATTCATTTTGTTCTTCACGAGAATATGAACCAAATAATGCTATGTTTTTTATTCCATATTTATCTTTCCATACTTTCAAATTTTTTGAAAGTTCCTTGAGAATTTCTTGTTGCGATAACATAATAATCACCGCCATTTTATGGATTTTGGTTACATAATTATAACATGTTCCCTATCTTCTTTGATAATTGTATATGTATTTTTCCCATCACCAATTACTAATAATCCCATGATTAAATGAACCTGGCTTAAGGTAGGGACGGTTCTCGCCGTCAAAATCTAATAATATCAAGGGAAAAGCTTGGGGTCATTTTGGTAAACAAAACACTATAGGATATTTATGGTAAAATTAAATTAACAGGCAAAACTATATTGTGTATTAGTGATCTTAAATGAAGCAGGATAGTTTAAGTTAGTCATTGGTTTTTATAGGGAGGAAATAATGGTTAAAAGACGTAGAAAAAAATTAGTAATCACCTTAGCAATTTTAATCTTTTTAGTAGTGTACTACTTTTTACAACTTAATTGGATTTCGGTTTCAAATGAAACTGTCCTTTTAGAAGACTTGCCAGAGGAATTTGATGGTTTTAAAATCGTGCAGTTATCGGATTTGCATAATAAAGAATTTGGAGAAGGAAACAAGAGATTGGTTAATAAAATCAATAAAATTAAGCCAGACATAATTGTTATAACTGGTGATATGTTAAATAATTCGCAAGACATACCTAATAACGGTGAGGTTCTAATAGAGTTGCTTGAAAATCTGAACAATAATTATCCGACTTATTATGTTACTGGTGAACACGAAGAAGGTTTGTATTACGAAGATAGAAATAAGTATCAAAAAGAAGGTACTAAAGAAGCATACGAAGAAAAATTAAGTAATCTTGGTGTTACAATTCTAAATGATGAAAAAACAACAATCGTAGAACAAGATGCAAAGATTAACTTATATGGTTTAAAGGAACACTTGTCAGGAGATATTCAAATTGAAAAACGGTTAGGTGTAACGAGTGAAAACGAAGTAAATATTTTACTTTCGCATAGACCTTTTTATTTTGATGAATATGTTGATTTGGGAGCAGATATAGTTTTTTCTGGTGATACTCACGGAGGAATGATAAACCTGCCCTTTATTGGAGGAATTGTTTCAACAGAGGGGTTTTTCCCAGAATATGATGGTGGTTTGTTTCATAAAGAAAACTCAATAATGGTTGTAAGTAGAGGTTTGGGTAACAATCCAGTTCCTCTTAGAATAAATAACCGACCAGAAGTAGTTGAAATTATTCTAAAAAGCAAATAAAGAGTTATTTCTTATTGATGTAACGGGGGCATTAACAATAAGCTAAAAGGAACTTTCTTTAAATAATTACGACAAACTAAAAAATAGTTGTTATACTAAATCTAGGTGGTGAGGATATGGAAAATAAAGAGTTAATTCAAATGTTTTCATCCTTGTTGGACGAGAAGTTACAACCTTTAAACGAACGTTTGGTGAGACTTGAAGGTGGGCAACAAGTTATTATAGAGAAATTAGATAACGTATCTAATCAAGTTGCTAGCAACACCGAAAAACAAACTAGTGTCGAAAGTATAGCTGTAAAAGTGGCTGAGCATGAAACAGATATTAAGTTACTTAAAAAATTTATAACAAATTAGGAAAAGGGTGAATGATACATTGTGTCACTCCCCTTTATTTTTTGTTATTTTGTGAATGATTACACTTCAACTAAGGGGGCGTATCTATAATAAACAGATAGACTGTTTCACTATTGGAGCATGTTGGTTGATTGAAAAATAATAGATTAGGAGGAGCATTAGGATGCAAGAAAAAATCAACTTTTGGTCATTTGTTTTTTCGATTATTTGTGTCGTTTTGTTTCTAAGCGTTTCATTTTCAGGCTGGTTTACGAATTCTATATTGGGTGTTCACCCTTTTACAATTGTTTTATTCGTTACGTTAGTTACATTTTTATTTGGTGTGTTTGGTTTCTCAGGTGTTAGGGGCTGGCAAGGTATGGCAAGAAGTGTATCCACAGTAGTGTTAACACTTGGTTTATCAGCTTTTATGGGCTTTATTTTAATATTTGGAAGTTTGCTTAATTAATGGGAGCGATTGCATAATAAAACAATCGCTTTTTTAGAAGAAATTAATCTAATACTTTTGAAGTTTAACATCAGGGCTTAGGAAAACTGCAATGATGTTTGTTATATTAAAACACGAGTCTGTGAGGTAGTGTTCACAAAGTAACGGTAGTTATAATAAAAAAGGAACGAGCATACTCCCATAAGGATTTTGCTCGTTTTTTTGTTGTCAAAAATAATCCAAAAACTGTTTAAAGTGAACGTTTTCTTTTCACATCACCATAATTTTTATTGCATACATTTATAGTCATTTCATCATGATTTCGGTATTTCTGGGTATTATAAAAAAAGTACTATATGCACTCTTTCCACTCAACGTTATGACATAAAAATATTCTGAGGTGATTAACATGGAGACAATGAATCTAGAATTTAGAGGAATCCCACTAACCGCGCTGGAATCTTATTTCATAGAACTTAACGATGAACAACTAACAGATGACTTCCCCATTTTTTTTGATGGAGGAGATTGGAAGGGAGAAATTCGTTTTGAGGAAGAGGTACAAATTGCCTCAGCATTCCGTGTTAATGCTGTTCATATTTCTTTCCATGCTGTAGACAAGTCTCAATTAGACGAAATCATTAAAAAATATAGAAAAAAGACCACCCGTGTTGGGATGGCTCCGGCGCAAACGTTTCTAATATGAAGACTAGTCAAAACTATTCAGGAGCCACAAGCTCTACTTTTATCCGATCTGGATCCTCGAAAAAAACAGCATAATAGTGATCTCCCCCAGCAAATGGGTGTCTATCTGGGTAAAGAATTTTCACGTTTCTTTCTTTTAGTTTTTTCGTCATTTCATCTACATGTTGACGTGAGGAAGCATGAAATGCCAAATGATTTAGTCCAACTCGACATCTATGGTAGGCAGGATCTAGAAACCTATCTTCTGCTTGAACAAAAACTATGTATGTATCGCTTAGTTTCCAACTATGGCCACTATCCCATTTTTGGAATGAAGAGTACCCTAGTTCTTCTAAAAGCCACCCCCAGAATTCGACGGTCTGATCTAAATCCGAAACATAGATCTCGATATGGTGTAATAATCCTTTTTGCACATTTATCCCCCTTAACAATCTAAAAATTACGCTTTAGCCTTTTCTAGCACCACTTCTTTTTTGCATACTCTCTACTTAACTACTTCCTATTTTTCATAACGTCTGCCAAATCCTTTGCATGTGGACCCTTTTCTTCACGAATTTTTTCAATAATGTTTTGATAATCTTCTTCTTTTCGATTTTGACTTAGTTTCACTCATTATACTAACTGTTCCATAAACATGAACTGATTGATAATTCCATGAGGGAACATTTTCAGACTCATACCACGAAGATGAAATATAAGCATGAGGGCCCTGAAACATAACTAGGACGCTATCCTTATTGTCCTCGAACGTTTTCTAATGGGAATTCCCACAGCCATATGGCCAGTCACATAAAAATTACCTCCTTGTTTATGTAATACCAAAGGCAAATGAATGGCAATTGGCTTCCCCTGGTCCGTCGTTACCACTGTGCCAAAAGGATACTTTTGAATGAATTCCCTTATTTCATCAAAATCCGTAACTTGAAAATGCTTAGGAATATACATGTCCATCCCCCTCTGAAAGTGATTTGACCATGATAAAGTCGGTTTGTTCCTCATCCCCCATATAAAAAGAATGAGCCCCCGTTTGAACAAACCCCATTTTTTTATAGAAAGCAATTGCATTTTCATTTTTTTCCCATACGCCTAACCAAACGCTCTTTTTATTATAATTCTCTGCTAGTTCAATAGCTTTGTTAAAAAGATATTTACCGAGTCCCTGTTTTTGAAATTTGTTCTTTATATAAATTCGTTCAATTTCAAATGATTCCTTCCCCATTTCTTCTGTTTGAGCATCGTCCGTATTAACCTTTAAATATCCCGCAACTTCATCATTTTTATAAATAAAATAAAACTCGGTGGATGGATGAGAGAGTTCTTTTTCTAATTGCTCTATAGTAAAAGCCTTTTCTAAATAAGCTTTCATAGTTTCCGATGAATTTTGGTCCTTGAATGTCTCATCAAATGTTACATAACTAATCTCTCGAAGTCGGCTTGAATCCTCAATCGTGCACTTCTTTAATTGGATGGTCATTAACCTTTCGCTCCTTCGCCTTCAACTCAGTTTTGATTAGGGTAGGTCTCCTGTGGAAATTTGATAGATTGTAGAATTAACTCTTTTAATACTTCATTATTTATGCCTTATCCCGATTTCAACATAAAATTCCAATTATTCCCGCTAAAATAAAAGCCAATCCAATTCATGATTGCCTTTTATTATGGAAAAAACCTTATAAACGAAGAAAATTCAACGCGAGAACCGTCCCCACGAGGAAAGATCTACCATGAAATCACCCGATTTAACCTTTCAGAGCTTAGGAGCATGGCTGCTGCATAAGTCAGAATGAAAAGCGGGAAGATTCCAATGGTTGTGTGGGAGGCAATGTATCCAAGTAGTGGTGGCATGAATGTAGTGCCTGTATAAGCCACGGCCATTTGATAACCCATAATCTTCTGTGAATGAGTCTTCCCAAATAGTGTTGGTGTTTCATGTAACATACTTGGAAAAATAGGTGCTAGTCCTAGTCCGACGACAATAAATCCTATGAGTGAAAGAATAGATGGGAATGGCAGAACCAAGAGTACAGCCCCTACTAACGCGATGATTTGGCCCATTCGAATGATCTTTCGATTACTCATTTTAAAGGTAATAAACCCAGTTAGAAATCGGCCAATCGTTAATCCTCCCCAGTAAAAGGAAACCCACTGAGCAGCAGTAGCCGCGGACACCCCCTTCACATTGACAAGGAAACTACTTCCCCAAAGCCCGACCGTCGCTTCTGTCGCGCAATAAAATAGAAAAGACAATAAAGCAAGTTTTACTCCTCTAATTTGTAAAGGGTTCACCCTGCTATTTTCATCAAGGAATTTATCCTGAATGTCTTCCCTTTTTTCATCTTCTATTACAGGACTGATTTTTGATACTCTCTTCCACAATGGTAAAGAAAATAAAAGAATGGCTGCTAACACGAACTGAATTCCTGCAATGGTTAAGTATCCACTTCTCCACGAATACTGTCCTGAAATAAACTGGGCCATAATGACCGGTCCTAACGTGGCCCCTACTCCCCAAAAACTATGTAACCAACTCATATGGTGTGCTTTATAATGTAAGGCTACATAATTGTTTAATGCAGCATCTACCGCACCAGCCCCCAACCCTAGCGGTATCGCCCATACAAACAGCCAAAGGATGGATGGGGCAAAATAAAACCCAAGCAAAGCACCTGCCGTCATTAACCCACTAATAAATGTGACCTTCCCCGTACCAAACCTCTCAATGATTCTTCCACTAACTAAACTAGAAAGTATGGTGCCCCCAGCTATCGTCATAAATAAAAATCCAGCTATCTCAAGTGGTGCTCCAAAATCCTCTTGCATGACAGGCCACGCAGCACCTAATAAAGAGTCTGGTAACCCTAAACTTATAAAAGCCAAATAAATAATGACTAACAGTATTAATGTCATGTTTCTCCTTTTCTCCCAACAATACTTTATAAATTACCCATACCTATTTTACCTAGCTACCTCCCAGATTTAAAACCAAATACTTACAAAGGAATGGCAGGTGTCCGTTGTTAATACAACCCATACTCCTTCATCTTCTTATACAACCAGGGTCTGCTAATTTCAAGTAGCTCACTCGCCCGTGTTTTATTCCCACCCGTTTTCTGAAGCGCTTCTACAATCGTATCTTTTTCGGTGATATTAATTCTGTTTTTAAAATTATATCCACCATTATTTGGCGTGCCTGATGTTTTCTCAACATTCCGCGGCATGAGAGAAATGTCATCAACATCTATATAATCTCCTGTTCGTATATTTGCTGCTCTTTCGAGAGTGTTTTGTAATTCACGCACATTGCCGGGCCATGAATACTCCATTAATTTTGTTAATGCTGAATGTGTTATACCTTTAATATAGAAACCACTCTGATTCAGATTATTGATAATGCTATTTACAATCTCCGGCACGTCTTCTATTCTTTCGCGTAGAGGTGGGATGTGGATACTCATAATATTTAAACGATAATATAAATCTTCCCTAAACTTACCGGTACGAATTAACTTTTCCAAATCCTGATTTGTCGCGGCAATGATTTTCATGTTTAAATGAATAGTCTTCGAACTGCCGATTGGTTGGAATTCCTTCTCTTGTAAAACGCGCAACAATTTCACCTGTAGTTGGGGAGGCATATCACCAATTTCATCCAAAAATATCGCTCCATTTTGTGCTACTTCAAACTTACCTTTCATCCCGCCTGGTTTTGCGCCTGTAAACGCACCGCCTACGTAACCAAAAAACTCTGATTCAAGCAGTTCCGCCGGTATTGCGGCACAATTCACTTCAACAAATCTTCCTGGTTGATTGGATGCAGCATGGATCCCTTGGGCAAACATCTCTTTCCCTGTGCCAGTTTCGCCGGTGATCAAAACGGTGGAAATGCTTTTTGAAGCAAGTATGGCCTCATGCTTAACTTTTTTAATTGGGTTGGATTCGCCGGCAATATCATGTAATGTATATTTCGTGCCTTTGCTGTTATGGATTTCATCTTTATAGGCTGAAACTTGTTTCTCTAGTCTTTTGACTTTTGTCAGTGCCTCTTGCAGTTGCGTTAAGCCGCGGAAGGCAATTTTGCAAATGGCACTGTTCAAATCTCCATTTTCCTTGATCAAATTGATGGAAATGAGGCATTGTTGGCCATTTATAATTTGTGGTGTGTTGTTAATGTTTGCTCCGCGCTTCATCACATTTTCTATATCCAGTTCAGGAAATAACTCCGCAGCGGATTTGGACAAAACGTCTTTGCTACTTAATTGAAATAAATCAGAGAAACTGTTATTCACCATGGTAATGACTGCATTTTTATTTACGACAAACATCGCATCATACGCAAAATCAATTACCGAATTTAATTGAGTATAGATAATATTATAGGAGTCCAATAATTCCTGCGTTGAGAGCAATCCAATAGGTTTTTTCTCTTTATTCACCACAGGGACATGTCCTATATTATGATTCAGCAAATGAATTCTTGCCTCTTCCAGTGTATCTGTTTCGATTAAAAAAACTGGATCAGCTTTATAAAATTCTTCAATTGTTGTTTCTAGTGGTGTTTTATTTACCAGAAGGCGAAAAACTGAATTTTTTGTGGTGATCCCGGTCAATTCTCCATTCGTATTTACAATCGGTAATATTTTTGAATGTCCCTTTAAAAACACCTTAAGAACATCATCTAACGTATCTCCCAATGTACATGTTGAAAAATTGGTTGTCATATAGTTTGTGATTAGCAAATTCATTCCTCCTTCGAAAAAAATCTTTACTCTATTGTATCAATAATTATCAGAAATTTAAAATTATTTCGTCAACTTTTGTTAACTAATCTTATCACTTTACAATTTATCCGTTAACGATTATTAACAATATACTGTAAATACCCTTGTTGTGACCCAATGAAAAGTTGGCATGCTTTTTGCTTATATATAGTGTGAGAAAAGTAAAGTTATAGGAACCCAGGGGAGGACTTGATGGGATCAGTCAATTGTTGATAGGGAGGAAACGTGATGAGTGTTTTGAATGGCTTGAAAGTATTGGATTTTACGACGCTGCTACCGGGTCCGTTTGCAACAATGATGCTGGCGGATATGGGTGCAGATGTCGTGAAGGTGGAATCTCCGCACCGGGAGGATATGACTAAGCATCTTCCACCAATGATCGATGAAGTATCGGCAGCATATGCGCAACTCAACCGCTCCAAGCGATCAGTTGCACTTGATTTAAAGCAAGAGGATGCAAAAGAAGTGATTTCCAGCCTCATTAAGGAGTACGACATCATTATTGAGCAATTCAGGCCGGGTACTATGGAACGGTTGGGAATTGACTATAAAACATTGAAAAAAGTAAACCCGAGCATTATCTATTGCTCTCTGACCGGATATGGGCAAACAGGACCACTGAGTAATAAGGCCGGGCACGATATTAATTATTTAGCTTTATCAGGTGCTGCAAGTTATTCATCGAGAAAGAATCAGGCACCCATTCCGATAGGGATTCAAGTGGCTGATATTGGCGGTGGCTCTATGCCTGCGGTAATCAGTATTTTAGCTGCAGTTTATCACCGCAATCAGACTGGGGAAGGCCAGTATATTGATGTAAGTATTACGGACAATATATATGCTTTCAATGCATTATATGGATCCGGTTATCTGGCTGGTGGGGAAAATCCGGATGCGGAATCGCTGATGCTTAATGGTGGAACATTTTACGATTATTACGAGACAAAAGACGGACGATATTTTTCTGTCGGCAGCCTGGAGCCGAAATTTCAAAAAGAATTGTGTAATTTACTTGGGGAACCAGAGTTACTGACCCTAAGCAGTAGCACAAAGGCAGCGGACCAACAGCAATTTAAGGAAAAAGTGAAGACCGCGTTTAAAGAAAAAACATTTGATGAATGGCTTGCGCTGCTTGGGGATGATTTTGACGGATGTGTCGAACCCGTCTTAAAATTCGCTGAAACAGTTGAACATCCACACATAAAAGCGCGTGAGATGATTGTTCCTGTATCAATGCCAGATGGCGGCACGCAGGATCAGATTGCGTTTCCGATAAAGTTTTCCAATCAACCAGCTTCCTATCGCCATACTGGTGTGCAGACTGGAACACATACAAAGGAGGTTTTAAAAAAGGCAGGCTGGAATGATTCGAAAATAGCTGAACTGTCCGAAAAAGGAATTTTTGGCTAAACGATATTATTAAAGGGCCATGGATCTAGATATAGATTAGCCCGAAAAATTGGGAGGAAACAATATGACAAACAACGCAAACGTTATTGGTGTTAGTATGGTGAAGTTTGAAAAGCCAGGGAAAAATGAGCCGTATGAAATCATGGCTTCGAAGGCAATTACGAACGCCTTGAAAGATGCGGGAATCGGTCTTTCAGATGTTAATCAGGCGTATGCAAGTTATGTTTATGGGGACAGCACAAGCGGTCAAACCGCGTTATATCGCGTTGGCATGACAGGCATTCCGATTATAAATGTGAACAACAATTGCTCATCAGGCTCCACAGCACTCTACTTGGCACGCCAGGCAGTAGAATCTGGTGCAGAGGAATGTGTATTGGCTTTTGGATTTGAGGAAATGAAACCGGGGGCACTGGGTGAAAATTGGACCGACCGTATGTCTCCATTTCAATGGATTTACGATCAGTTTGAAACATTGAACCCTGAATTACCGGATGGACCTGTTGCCTTAAAAGTATTTGGTGCAGCCGCAATAGAGTATCTTGAAAAATATGGCGCAAGTCCAGAAATATTTGGAAAGGTTGCTGTAAAATCTAGGAAGCACGCAGTAAATAACCCTTATTCCCTGTTTAACAAAGAGATCACATTAGATGAAGTAATGCAATCTCCGGAAGTGTATCCGGGTCTTAACAGATTGATGGCATGTCCGCCAACTTGTGGTGCAGCGGCAGTAGTTGTTTGCAGTGATGACTTTGCCAAAAAACATAATATCCAAAATGCAGTGAAAATAACTGCTCAATCGATGAGAACAGATAAACCGGATTCGAAGGAAAATAATATGCATCTGGTTGGTCTTAAAATGACAGAAGAAGCTGCGAAAGAAGTGTACGAAAAATCCGGTGTTGGCCCGGAAGATGTTGATGTTGTGGAATTACATGATTGTTTTACCCCTAATGAAGTAATGACCTATGAAGGACTAGGACTTGTTGCAGAAGGGGAAGCAGAGAAGCTCATCTATGATCAGGATAATACCTATGGCGGAAAATTTGTCGTTAATCCTTCAGGTGGGCTGATGTCTAAAGGACACCCACTTGGTGCAACAGGGCTTGCACAATGCACTGAACTTGTTTGGCACCTCCGTGGAGAAGCGGGAAACCGCCAAGTTGAGGGAGCAAAAGTTGGATTGCAGCATAATGTGGGTCTTGGTGGAGCTTGCATAGTTACGATGTATCAAACGGTATAATGCGGCACGATGATGCAACTGGCCAGGGCTACAGTATTCCATTTTAAAAAAGCATTAGAATTTACAAAAAGGAGTGTTCGTTGATGAATATTGTAGAAGCGTTAGAAATTAACACGGAAAGGCAACCCCTTCACAAAGCCTTACAGTATGAAGACCGGCGTTACAATTATTTCGAATTTAATGAAAGCGTTAACAAACTAGCAAACGGATTGTTGGAACAAGGGGTTAAGAAAGGTGACCATGCAGCAGTGCTGATGAAGAACTCTGATTACTTTGCCATCACCTATTTTGCCCTTGCAAAGATTGGAGTGGTTATTGTTCCAATGAATTTTCGGTTGGTGGCAAAAGAACTTTCTTATATAATCGACAATTCCGATTCGCAGCATGTGATTATAGAGACTGAATTTGAAGAAGAAATCTTGAAATCTATTGACGGGAATGAAAAGGTTAAAAACGTCATTTCCGTACCTATAGCGACCAATCAGAAATTTACATCTTATCAAGACATACTCTCTGCGAACACGAAAAATCCGGGCACGGAGATTTTAGGAAAAGATCATTGTCATATGCTGTATACCTCAGGAACAACTGGCAACCCAAAGGGAGCATTATTTGACCACGACGCTGTAAAATCCGTAGTTTTACAAATGAGTATGTCGTTAGGTTATCACCCGAAGGAGAAATGGATGCATTTCGCCCCATTATACCATGCAGCACAGCTTGCAATCTGCTTACTGCCTCAATTCTATCTTGGAGGTTTTGGAGTTATTTACCGGGAATTTAATCCAAAAGTAATTTTGCGAGATATTTCCAAATATAAAATCACAACAGTATTTGGTGTTCCTGCAATGTATAACGCTTTTCTCCAGGTACCCAAAGAAGAAGATTACGATTTTACATCCGTTGAGAAGATGCTTTACGGTGCGGCCCCCATGTCCGAATCTGATATAAGGAAGGCCATTGATTATTTTGGAACCAATAAATTTTACAGTTTGTGTGGTCAAACGGAAACAGGCCCGGCTGGAGTCATGCTTTATCCGGAAGACCATGAAGAACATGCTGGTATGTCAGGGAGAGAGACGACGACGTTTACATTGATAGATCTTGTTGATCCAGATGGAAGGTCTGTGGAAATAGGGGAAGTCGGGGAATTAATTATCAAAGTACCTTCCGCAATGAAAGAATATTATAAGAATCCGGAAGCAACAGCCAAGACGATTATCAATGGGTACGTGTACTCGGGGGATTTGGCTATACGGGATGAAGATGGTTATATTCTATTAGTTGATCGCAGTAAAGATATGATTATCAGCGGAGGAGAAAATGTATATTCCATTGAGGTAGAAAATGTATTATCTTCACACCCTGAAGTGCTTGAGGCAGCTATAATTGGAACACCGGATGAAAAATGGGGTGAGCTTGTAACTGCAATTATTTCCAAAAAAACTGATTCTGAACTAACAGAAAAAGATTTGATCGCATTCGCCAAAGAAAATATAGCAAGTTATAAAACTCCGAAAAAAGTGATTTTTGTTGATGTCTTGCCAAGAAACCCTTCTGGAAAGTTGCTGAAATATCAGCTTAGACAACAATACACATCTGTTGAAAATGAGGTGTAAATATGTCCAATGTCAATACAACATGTAACCAAGGCGTATTCGAGATCGGGCTAAATCGTCCAGATAGGTTGAATGCCCTAAATGCGGACCTGTTATCAGAACTCACAGAGGCGATAAATAAGGCAAAAAGAGATCCATCCATTCGATCGGTACTCCTTTATGGCGAAGGAAAAGCATTTTGTGCAGGCGGCGATTTAAAGGATTTTGGAATGGACGATACGAATCCAATCGAAGTAAAGGAATTTCTGCAACGCGGCCATGAAGCATTGATCGGTTTATACAATATGGAGAAGCCGGTAATCGTTGCAGTGCATGGCCCCGCAGTTGGAGCGGGCAGTAACCTGGCTTTTGCCTGTGACATAATCATTGCCGACGAAACAGCTTCGTTCGCTGAAATTTTCGCCAAAGTGGGTGCCTTACCTGATATGGGAGGCTTGTATCTCCTTCCACAAAAAATCGGCATGCATAAGGCAGCAGAACTAGTTTTTACTGGAAAAACGATTGATGCGAATGCAGCGTTGGAGTACGGCTTAATAAATCAGGTTGTAGCAGAAGGGCAAGCAGGTGAGGAAGCCAAAAAACTTGCCATATCATTAGCAAGAGGGCCAACGAAAGCATTGGGATTAGCAAAAAGGATCATGCACCAAGCACCATATTCATCACTGGAAAGTGTGTTGGAAATGGAAGCGATGGGCCAGGCGAATATATTTCAAACGCAGGATTTTAAAGAGGGGAAGCAGGCATTTATTGAAAAAAGAAAAGCAGTATTTAAAGGGGAATAAGCATTTTCTTTAATTATAAAAAATTTAAAAAGGGAGGGAATGAAGTTGATCTAAGCTAAATAAGACTGCAGTTATTAATCATGTTGCTCAAATTAAATTTGAATGAAGTGAGAGAAACAAAAATAGGAGGGTAAAAAATTTGCTAAATGAAAATTTGAAAACAAGGTCAACTATTGGTGATGGATTAAAGAGAGCAAGTTACCGTTATCCGAATAAGGCTGCATTAGTTTTTTACAGTGAAAACGGCGAACAGCGAACGTACACGTATGAAGCGTTAAATAAACAAGTCAATCAGGTGGCCCATTCACTTCGAGAACAAGGGGTTCAAAAAGGAGACCGGATTGCAGTCATTGGAAAAAACAGCTCAGAGATTGTTATTTTAGCCTACGCCCTAGCAAAAATCGGAGCCTGGTATACGCCGTTGAACTTTATGTTGAAGGCAGAAGAAGTACGCCAGCTGCTTCATACGTCACAACCCCGGCTGTTTTTCGTTGATAAAACACATGTCGACCTAGTGAAGTCCATTGCTGATAAATTAACCGGAATTGAAAAGATATACAGCCTTCGTACAGCGGATGTGCCTGCTGGTTGGGGAGATTTTAGCCAGTTGCTGCATGGAAGTAAGACTGAACCAGAAACGGAATTGTATGATGATGATGTATTATCACTCTTTTACACAAGTGGCACCGAGTCCGTTCCAAAAGGTGTGATGACTAGTCATAAAAACTATTTCTATTCGAATTATGCCTATATGTCAATAGGGACGTTTCAGCCAGAGGATAAACTGCTATTATCTCTGCCTTTAATTCATATGGCCGGATTCACCTTTTTGCTGAGTGCCAACATGGTCGGATTAACTATTATCATGACGGAGACACCAATCCCCGCACAAATGGCAGAGCTGATAGAAAAGCATCAAATTAATTTTACCGCCCTCCCTCCTACACTGTATTTAGGAATTCTGGGAGCTGCTGATGCGTATGATTTATCTTCTTGTCGCAAATTGATTACATGGTCGAGTACCATTCCAAGGAGTATGGTGGATGGGTGGAATAAAATTGCACCTGATGCAAAATTTTTCACAATACAAGGCTCCAGTGAATCAACAGCAACCGCTTTAACAGGCAGTTGGTTTAAAACATGGGATGAAGTTCCAAATGGCGACGGAAGGTATGTAGGAAGTGTGCTCGCAACCAGTGAAATTAAATTAATTGATGACGATGGCAATGAAGTTCCGGATGGAGTGCCAGGAGAACAAATTGCCCGTGGACCTGTTGTTGCCAGCGGCTATTACAAGAATGAAACGGCAAATAATAAAGCCTTTCAAAATGGATGGTACCATAGCGGGGACGTTTTAATTCGCGATGATCAAGGCAATTATTATTTTGCAGATCGCAAAAAAGATATTGTTAAATCAGGCGGAGAAAACGTCTCTACCCAAGAGGTGGAGGACGTTATTAATCAGCACCCCGAAATAAATCAATGTGCAGTTTTCGGTGTACCCGATCCAAAATGGGGGGAGTCAGTTATCGCCGCAGTTGTGTCAAAAAACGGGGCAAAACTTACCGAGGAAGAGATTATAGCTCATTGCAAGAGGAAACTGTCCAGTTATAAAACGCCGAAACACATTGTTTTCCGGGATAATTTGCCGTTAACCTCTGCAGGAAAATTATTAAAGCGTTCCCTGAAGGATGAATACAAGGATTTATTAATGGAAAAGAGTTAAAATCATCGGGATAATATGGAATTGAGGTAAGCCAATGAAATATGATGAAATTATGATTGATGAAAAATATAAAAGTGCTTCCTATACAGTGACTAAAGAAGAAATCATGGAATTTGCTTCACAATTCGATCCTCAATACATGCATATTGATGAGGAGAAAGCGCAACAGAGTATATTCAAAGGCATCATTGCTTCAGGATTACACACCTTGTGCATAAGCTTTAAATTATGGACTGAGATGAATATCTTTGGAGAAGATATAATTGCTGGAACAGGCGTTAATAATCTTCAATTCACAAAACCGGTTTATCCCGAAGATACGCTATACGTAACGACCAAAGTGATTAAAAAAACAGATAAAAAGAAATCCGGTGAGGTTACATTATTACTTACTTCTTACAAACATGATGATATTCAAGTTTTACAAGCAGAAATATCCGCATTAGTTTCTAAATAGCGCAAAAGGAGAGTGTTTATAACTTGGTTTATGAAGCTATTATTTATGAAAAAAAGCAGCAATCTTCCTGGATTTATTTAAATCGTCCGGAGGAGATGAACTCGTTATCAAAAAAAATGATCGTAGAGATCCTCCAAGTACTTGAGGAGATTGAGCAAGATAACGAAATTCGGGTCGTCGTTTTATCTGGTAAAGGTAAAGCATTCTGTGCCGGTGCCGATTTAAAAGAACTTTTAAAGGATTTAAATAAAGACCCCGATGGTGAGAAGGGTATTCTTGATTATGCCGAGCAACTGTTTAATAAATTAAATTATTTGTCGAAACCACTAATCGTGGCATTAAATGGAGTTACACTTGCCGGTGGACTGGAACTGGCCATGACAGCAGATATTGTTATCGCTTCCGAAAAAGCAAAAATAGGAGACGGCCACGCCAATTTCGGCGTCCTTCCTGGCGGTGGAGGAGCGGTCAGGTTGCATAAAGAAATTGGCGTAAATCGCGCAAAATATCTACTGTTTACAGGGGACATGTTTCCAGCTAAAGAATGGAAAGACTACGGATTTGTGCATGAGGTCGTTCCTGCCGAAGAACTCGATGAAACCGCACAGAAAATAGCAGCTAAAGTATCAGCAAAAAGCCCGCTTGTCCTACGGGAAATGAAACGTTTGGTGAGAGACAGCGCAGATCAGAAACTAGACACCTCATTAAGACAAGAACTGCTTTCACTAAAAAATCATACGCATTCACATGATTTCAGTGAAGGATTAAGCGCCTTTTCAGAAAAAAGAACACCTGAATTTAAAGGTTATTAATATCTCTATAAAATTGCAGGAGTTAAGTCAAGTGTACCGTCCGCCTTTTTTAGGATTTTGTCATCATGGTCCTCCCGTGAGGTTTCCATTATTGATGGTTCGATCATAGATACGAATGCGCAAACATCCAATTTAACTTTCCTGTATCACCCTGAGGTTTGATAGAAATCACGAATATTTTTGAAGCAATAATTTTCAACCCTAAGAGTTAACTTATGTAGATAGGAAAGTTTTATACTTTTCTATCTACTAATAAGAAAAGCGCAAGCACCCTTGATCATCGACGTAAGACGGTGAGGCCCACGGGATGTGGGTCACGTAGGCGTTGCCACACGATGTGGCGGTTTTAGCCTACGATCCTCCGAGATAAAGGAAACACGGTTCACGAGGGCTCGCATCCTGCGAGTCAGTTCGGTGTTGCAACAAATGTTTTCGGTGGGCCGAGTAATCGGATGTCGCGTTTTTAACCGAACCTCCTTCAGATGTTGACTTATCGAAGGAGAGGAGGGAACCGACTCTAGTCGATAGGGCGCTTGCGCTAAACAAATTTTATACTTTATCTTGAAATAAAAACCCGAATTTTATCCAAATAGATAAAATTCGGGTTTTTATATTGTTTACTGCCTATTCAATAGTTCGTTATGTCAAAAATTTCTTCAATATTTTTTGATAACATATGTACAGAGGGTCTCTGGCATTTTGCCTACTATCCCCCCGTATGCTTATCTTTTTACCTTGGAGACATCCGAATACCACCATCCAGCCGAATGACCTCACCGTTTAAATATTCATTTTCCATAAGGAAGGTTGCTAGTTCAGCGAATTCGCTTGGATGTCCCAAACGCTTCGGAAACTCAACACTTTCTGATAATTTCTCTATCACATTTTCGGATAGGGTATTTGCCATTGGTGTCATGAACAAACCTGGTGCAATGGTGTTAACACGTATTCCGTACTGGGATAAATCCCGTGATACTGGTAATGTCATCCCGACCACTCCTGCTTTGCTTGCACCATAAGCGGCTTGGCCCATTTGACCATCAAATGCTGCGACAGAAGCTGTATTAATAATGACACCTCTTTCACCGGAATCTGTGATTGGTTCATTATCCTTCATCCTGTTTGCAGATAATCGTAAAACATTAAATGTTCCAATCAGATTAATATCGATAACCTGCTTATATTTTTCCAATGGCAGTACACCTTTTTTGCCAATTGTTTTCCCTGGTGTCCCCACCCCGGCGCAATTGACACAGATATGAATCGCCCCAAAGTTTTTAATTGCAACGTCAATCCCATTTTGTACAGAATCCTCATCTGTAACATTTACAACTGCATAAGTGACATTGTTACCTAATCGTTCAGCTGCTTCTTTCGCATTCTCTTCATTCAGGTCAAAAATAACAACCTTAGCACCGTTTTCCGCAAGTCTTTCAACAGTTGCCAAACCTAATCCAGACGCTCCACCTGTAACTACGGCTACTTTCCCTTTCAAGTCCATAATTCCATCCCCTAACTAATTAATTAATTGTCCAACTTTATAAAGTAATTATTTATCTAAAATATCTTTGCTGATGATTTCCTTCATAATTTCTGATGTACCACCATAAATCCGTTGAACTCTCGCATCTGTATAAGCTCTGGATATTGGATATTCCTGCATATAGCCGTAACCACCAAATAGTTGTAAACAACCGTCTGCAATTCGCCCTTGGGCTTCAGTGCTTGATAGCTTTGCCACACTGGCATCCGCAGTGGAAAGCTGGTTATTCTCCAGTTGGCTCAAACACTGGTTAACATAAGCACGGTTAACCTTTGCCTCAGTTGTCATTTCAGCAACTTTATGCCGGATAACCTGTAGTTGACTGAGATGTTTTCCGAAAGCTTCCCGCTCATGAAGATATTTGACGGTTATAGCAAGAATACCTTCCATTGCCCCACATGCTCCAATGGCTAAAGTCAGCCTTTCCCGCGGTAATTCAGTCATCAGCACAACAAAACCATAATCCAGTTCACCCAGTATTTGGCTAGATGGGACAGATACATCTTCTAGAATTAATTCAGATGTATCAGCAGAGTGAAGGCCAATCTTTTTTAATTTTTTACCTTTAGTGAGTCCAGAACTGTCAGCGTCAACTATAAACAAGGAAGTTCCCTTTGATGCCTTTACGTTCCGGTTTGTTCGTGCAACTACAATGACAAAATCAAAATTCTGACCATTTGAAATAAACGTTTTTGTTCCATTTATGACATATTCATCCGTGCTTTCGTTCTTAATTGCAGCTGTGCTGATTCCTTGTAAATCACTTCCAGCACCAGGCTCAGTCATCGCAATCGCACCTATTGATTCCCCAGTAGCCATTTTCGGCAGGTAGTGATTCTTTTGTTCTTCTGTGCCTGCACTCAGAATGTAATGAGCTATTATATTGGAATGGACAGATAAATTTACAGCTAACGAGCTGTATCCAAGCCTGCTAAATTCTTCAATAATAGTTGTTGCATAACGTAAAGGCGTTCCCAATCCGCCATAATGCTCCGGGATATCTACACAGAGAAAGCCAGCATCACCAAGTTTTGTCCATAATCCGACAGGAACATTCCCATCCTGTTCCCATTCATCATAGAAGGGCTCAATCTCTTTTTTTGCAAAAGACTCAATTGATTTTTTCAATAACGAAATTTCCTCTTCTTTTTCTTTTACCGGTATCATTCTCTTCCCTCCATTTCTGTTTTAAATAATGCAAAATTCATGCCAACAGCATAATAGCGCACCATAAAGTTTGACTGCGATATGATTGTAAATGGTTATTAACGATATATTGTAAATTGTTAACAGTCGTTTACATAACACAAGAAATATGAGTCTGAAAATTAGTATCATAATCACGTATTTTTAGACATAATAGAAATAGGAGCTGTCAAAAAAGACAACTCCTCACGTGACAAATTTTAATAAAGGATGATTATATGTTGATGCAAAATTTAATGATAAATTTCCTAACCTCAGGATTTTTCATGAAAAGAAACTTGGATTGGCATAGACGGATTTTAATCATATCTATACCATTGTTTTTTGTTTTCATGCTGCTCCAGACGGAATACTTAGTCTATAAAATAAGGAAAGAAACAAGAGAAATTTAAATTTCCACCTTCCTTTTTCAATTAACTCATAAATAAATTAACCCTATCAGAAAACTTAGGGAATAAAGGTGAAAGTTCACTCAGTGACCGTCGCCCATTGATTGTTAGTACCCAAGGGTATGACCTACAGGCCCTTGAACCAATCGGACATTTACGGGCAGTTCATCCCCCACCTACTCTTTTCGTTTCACTTAAGACTTGAGGTGGGGATATTGGCTGCCCGTTAATGCGGGATAAATTCAAAAAGGTTATAAACAGCTTTATTTGTTAATAGAGGGATTAGAATAATCATTAAGACAAATACTCTTGTTTTTTTGTCTTTCCTTTTATTAAATAGTTCGCACAAAGAAATAATGGCGAAAAGAGGATACAACACAAAAAAGAAACATAAAGATAGATAAGGATGTTTTGAAATCATTTGTTATTAAACCAGGCCACAAATTGGAAAACCATTCTAGAATACAAACTCCATTATGGGACTGTGGTTCCTATCCCCATAGTGTCACTTTTGCCCTTCATCCGCTTCAACGTTGCTACAATGAGAAAGCTGACAATCACTAACAAAAGCCAAGAGCTAATTTTTCCTATATGAACAAGACTCC
Source organism: Bacillaceae bacterium S4-13-56 (assembly GCA_040191315.1). Taxonomy (NCBI): domain Bacteria; kingdom Bacillati; phylum Bacillota; class Bacilli; order Caryophanales; family Bacillaceae; species Bacillaceae bacterium S4-13-56. Next base: position 29,641 of record JAWJLM010000040.1, read on the forward strand.
ATGCCTCGGTTTGGTTTGGATATTCCCATGCTCCAAAGTATGTTGCAATATTTTCGGCTATCCAAATAAAAAATCCGATAAGTACGAAAGAAAATACAATTGGCATTCGATAACGCGTTCCACCAATCTCATAATTTACCCGCGATTTCCAAAAAACGATCCCAACTAGCGGAAAAGGAGGCCACTTCACCAATTCAACATCCAGTCTCCTCCATGCCTGGCAAAGATAACTTGCGACACTTGCATACATGAAACCACTATACAAAGGCACTCCAAATAATTTAAAATATCCATCCTCAGGATAAGACCAGGACCCCATATGTACTTTAAACACTTCAAGTGCGAGACCAATCAGATGAAAAAGGGTAATCACTTTTAATTCATCCCTTGTTTCAAGTCCTGATTTCACCATCCCCCACTGCATCACTAGAAAAATGATCAGTAACCAATCATACCTAGGTAGGAATGGAAGGGAGATAGCCTGTGTAAGGGCTAATGATGCAAAAATAACAACAGGAAAGACACAGGAAAGAGCCTGCTCCCATCCAAACCGGAAAAGTTGCTTCATTATTCTTTTGCATTTTGAAGTCAAATTTTTCTCTTGTGCCGTTTGAATGGTAACATCCATGAGCATATTCCCTTCCCCTTTTCCTTTATGCTTCTGTATCTTCCTCACTTTGATATTCCAGAATATCTCCAGGCTGACAATCTAAAGCTTTACAAATTGCGTCTAACGTTGATAATCGGATAGCCTTAGCCTTGCCATTTTTCAATATAGAAAGATTGGCCATTGTAATTCCAACCCTCTCCGAAAGCTCCGTAACACTCATTTTTCTTTTTGCCAACATTACATCAATATTGATTATAATCGCCATTGTTATCACCTCAGACCGTTAAATCATTTTCAGATTTTATATCGATAGCTTCCTGCAAAAGCCTTTGGAGAACAGCTGCAAAGACCGCAATTACCATTGGGGCAAAAATAAAGCCCATTCCAACCAAGATAACTCCGGGCGCATCATCTATCTCGCCAACGATATAAAAGAGTGGCAATCCCACTACGTACAAAGCGCTGATTGTTGCGGCAAAGTTTTTGATATTCTTTAAAGCTTTCACGGATAGCTCTGAAAATGCTTTGTTATGGTCAATATAACTTAAAAGTTTAAAAGCTTGATACAAAGCACAGTAAAACGGAATTGCTGATAAATACATGATGATTAAAATGCCGTAGAGAACATAGGCCATCTGTACACTTCCTTCTGCCGCATCCTTTGCTATCATCGGTAAAAGAAAGATACATAAAGCAAGAACTGGAAGTCCCATAAGAATAACAGCTAACTTTAAAAAGAGCGTTGATCCTTGTTTCATTCGATAAGCACCTCACCTAATATTAATTAATAATTTGATTTTAATACAATATATATCGTTTCACAATAAATTATTATCAATTTTTATTATATTTTTGTTGTTTATGACCCTTTTAATTTCAATCCATATAAAAAGCACTTTCCTTTTATGGAAAATGCTCTTTGTTTGGGATGACTCCACCCCGCCTGAACCTATTGTTCCTGTCCCCACAGTGTCATTAATTGTAGAAAACCTTGTCGTACTTCTCATAAAGGTGCTAGTTAAGCTCTCCCAATTTTATTAATTTCTTTTCAAAGCTGTAAATTTCTTTACCTTCATAGATTCTCTCATTAAATTTAACAAAACCCAGTGAGGTCCAAAAATGCAAAGCTTTTTTATTAGTAGAATGAACAGCGATATGAATGCTGCTTACCTTCTTTTCCTCCATTAATCTTTCATATACTTTATATATTTCCTTCGCATATCCTAAACCTTGATATTCCTTATGTACAACTAATAAACTTATCCGAGGACTTTTATGTGTTGGGCTAGACATCCCATAATCCAGAATCCCTATATACTCCTCTCCTTTTTTAACTAGGAATCTCTCAACATTTAATTCCTCCGCTAATCTATGCCCTTTTAAAATGTCCTCATCCTCTAAATGCTTTTTATCAAATGCTATGACATTGTACTCTTCGTTAGAATTCATAATTTCCTTTTCTATCTCTATTTTATTTCTATCATTTCTTATCAACCTAAACATTTCTATACACCTCTTTAATATGGAGAAAAAATGATACGCCTCCCCTTTATGGTACCATATCATTTTTATGAAAAAGAAAAAGACCGCCCAACTGACGATCACGAAATTTTCGAAATAGAATATTTCATTTCTTCTATTATAATAAAGCTTCTTAAGTTCCCTTTTTATTGTGAGGATAGCCCTCCTCCGTTTCCACCATTATAATGTTGAAGGTTTTTGTACTTTACCGCTTATGATTCACTCATCTCTTGATTGAGGGATTTCTCAGGAGCTTTGGTTCGAAATTTTTTATCGAAAAAGAAAGCTACTGCCTTATGCCAATCCCACCCCATAAGAACCATCCAAACCAAGTCATCCTCTTCGAAAAAGCAAGCCTTTTCTTCGTGCGAAGAAGCTCTAAGTACCTTTCCTTCGTGCGATTACTCGGGGCAAAAGCCTCGAAGATAATTCGATGAAGCTTTTTCGCTGGAGCTAGACAAATTTTATCTTTCTCTTGAGAAAAAGCCCGCCACTTGGCGAGCCCATGATTGTATACCCCTCTATTCCATTTGATCCCACATTCTATTAAATACCTTCTCACTCATTTCAAAATAGACAGGCACAAATCCGTAGTATATATATCCTTCTTTAAGTAGGATTAATCTGACGACCGATCCATCGTTTAAATAAAGACTAACCCCTTTAAATTGCTCTTCGCTTCGCGAGGTGCCAATCGGGTCCGAATTTTGGCTACGCGGAAGAGGTTTTGCATTATTCAGTTCTTCCACGAAACCATTTACTAATTCCGTGTCCTCGATTGGATGAAATTGATCAATGCTGTTATTCCAGTCGCTATATGTCCTATACTGTACCTCTGAAATATTTCCAGTTAAATTTAATTTGCCAAAAACGTCCGCTCCACTATATACGGTAAAGCCATTCACGTTCTCGAAAAATTCCGCGTAAATTTCTCCGCCACTTTCGGCATAAGTCATGATGCGAAAATCTTTATCGTACCCTTTCACTGAATAAACTTCAGCAACTCCAACGGTTGAAGCAAACTCCTCTTCATAAGCTTCCTGCTCGCTCCATTCATCAATGGATCCTTTTGTTGTACCGAGTTTTTCACCAACCATTGCCTTTGCAGCTTCAGAACTAATTTCCGTTGCTGTTTGGGTGTAAATTTTTCCATTATAGACAATCAAGCCAATCATATCAGCAGTCACAGTCTCCGTATTCTCTGGCAGTTCAAGAGCCGGGATCACCACTCCACCATCTTCAGTTACTTCTACTTGGTTTGGACTATCTGCTGATTCATTTGGCCCAAAACCATTACTCCACAACATATATGTTCCAAGAGTTATGGTTAAAGCAGCCGCAATGCCGATACCTTTCATAGGAAGACTTTTTCTTTCCTTTCTCATTTCATCTTTCGCTTGAGCAATACCCATTTTGCTTCTTTCACTTACTTCTTTTGGAATTTCAATCTGATCCATCTCCTGCTTCACCTTGTTACTCATGCGTCCCATCCCCCTTTTTCAAATTCTTACGAAGCTTAGCTAAAGCTCGATACAATATCGTCTTAGCTGTACCTAAGGGAATATTTAGAGTCTCTGATACTTCTTTAAGTGTGAAACCTTCATAGAATCTTAATAGAACCACACTTTTCTCTTCTGCGTTTAACTGTTCAATTAAGTCACGAACGGTCAATTCTAAATCAATATCTTCATTAATTTCATCAGTTAACCTGTCCTCAATTACTGGATTTAAGAAAACAACCTTTTTTTGCTGCCTTAGTAAATCTAACGAGCAGCTTATAGCAATCTTAAGGAGCCAGGTTTTAAAGTATTGAGGTTCTTTTAGACTTTTAATCGATTTAAAAGAGCGATAGGCCGTTTCTTGAACCACATCTAGTGCGTCGGGTTGATTTTTCATATATACAAAAGCCATTCGATAAATATCTTGTTCGTATTGCTGAAATAAAGTTGTAAACGCCTTATCATTACCTTTTTGAGCTTTCTTAACTAAATCTAACAATAACTCCACCTCCTGCATCCCTTAATCTATTAGACGAACCATGCATTCATTTGGCTTTCATTATTTTCAGTTAGTGAATTCTAGCTGATCATGTATTGGTGGACCTGTGGTTCCTGTCCCCACAGGTCGATAGTCGAGGAGAAAATTGGTTTAGAATGAGCAAATAAGGAGGATTTATGACAATCTGGGAGTATATAGGTCAATATGTAAGGATTTTATACATGAGGTTAAATAATCAGATAATTTGAGGAATTATTATTCCATATCACGCCTCACTACGTTTGTTAAAAATGACATATAATTGTAACATAATAGTTATCTGATTAAAATACTTATTTTTGAAGAATTGTGATTAAAAATTTCATAGTCTTTTGATTTGCCTGATAGCTATGTACAAGCTGTCGAAAAGGCATCATTCTTACCCATCCGCATCCGCGACCCTTCGCATTTCTTTTCTGTTTCACGATTACCCTTAGATGTATTCAGAAAACTTAATAGGGTTTTGTCTGCGATTTTCAGGGTATGGGATGAAAGTGTCTAAATTTAGGGGGTGATTTTATATAACTTGTAGAATGAGGTTCTATGAATAACATACCACTACATGTTTATAAAATACTTAGGAGGTCAATTAATTCATGAAAATAAAAAAAATTCTATCCATTCTGTTTATGGTTTTAGTACTAGCAGTTATTTCAGCTTGCGGGTCTGACGAAGGTGCATCAGGCGATGATTCAAATAACTCCGATGGCGAACAAACGTTGTTAGATCAGATTAAAGAAGAAAATACGGTGACTATCGGTTTTGCGAACGAAGCTCCTTATGCATATGAAGATGAGAACGGTGAACTTAAAGGTGCTGCCGTTGAAATTGCAACAAAAGTATTCCATAACATGGGAATTGAAAATGTCGAAGGTAACATTGCGAAATGGGATAACCTCATTCCTGGTGTAAAAGCTGGTAACTTTGATGTCGTCACAGCTGCTATGGCTATCCTTCCTGAACGTGCAGAGCAAGTAGATTTTGGTGAGCCAGAAATTCAATATGGTGAAGGTTTAATTGTTAAAAAAGGGAATCCATTAGATCTCCACAGTTATGCTGACATTGCGAATAACCCTGATGTAACCGTTGCTGTTATGTCTGGTGCTACAGAAGTTGATTTCTTGAAGGAAATGGGAGTTAGTGAAGATCAAATTATCACTGTAGATGATATTCCTGCTACTTTCTCTGCAGTCCAATCTGGTCGTGCTGATGCAACAACTGGTACTGAAATGACTGTAAAAATGGCCCTTCAGTCTTCTGACCAAGATGCTTTAGAATTTGTTGAGGACTTTGAACAGCCGGATATTAAAGGTGTGCCAAGTTATGGAGCTGCTGCCTTTTCTCCTGATAGTGATGCGTTGAGAGAGGCTTACAATGCTGAACTTAAGAAGTTAAAAGAAAGCGGAGAAATCCTTGATTTAATTACCCCATCTGGATTTGGCGAAGGAAACCTAGTTCCGAATGATCTAACAACTGAACAAGTAATCGAAGATTTAAACTAACAACAGGGGAAATACAACATCAACAACAGGCCTCCCTATCTGGGAGGCCTTTTTCCTAATTAGAGAGAGGTGAGTCCAATTAGTGATATTGGTACAATTCTACCCATTTTACTCAAAGGTCTAGACATCACACTTAGAGTTCTTATCGTTTCTGCCATCTTTTCCTATCTCGTTGCCTTTATCTTAGGCTTTGGGCGCTTGTCTAAAAAATTCTTGATTCGAACAATTTCAGGAATCATCATTGAAATTTTTCGAGGCACATCCTTAATTGTCCAACTGTTTTGGTTTGTCTATGCTGTTCCTATTCTTTTTGGAATTCAATTCGACTCCATCTTTTGGTCGTGTGTCATCGCAATTGCAATGAACTACGGAAGTTATATGTCTGAAACGGTTCGTGGATCAATTCTTGCTGTTGCTCCCGGCCAAACAGAAGCTGGAATTGCTTTAAATATGTCTTCGTTTCAACGGATGCGAATTGTTATTTTCCCTCAAGCTGTCCGTATGATGCTTCCAGAGTTCGGAAACTATTTTATTCAAATATTAAAAGCAACATCGCTTATTTCCCTAGTAGGACTATCTGACATCGTCTTTCAGGGGCAAAAATATACAAATATCAATTTATCTCAAACGCCTACCGTTTATTTTCTAATTCTAGTAGTCTACTTTATCATTGCACTTCCTTTCATTGGACTGACTAAATGGTTCGAAAAGCAATCATCGAAAGGAGTGGCTAGCTAATGGAAAAGTTTAATTGGGATTTATTTTGGGAGTCATTCCCTGCTGTTTTTCAAGGTATGTGGGTAACGCTCGGTTTAACCATTGCCTGTTATGTTTTTGCTATGCTGTTTGGATTTGTTTGGGTTATTTTGAAAAGAATACCCTTTAAACCACTGCAATGGCTTGTGGCTTTAGTATTGGAGTTTATTCGCTCTACTCCTCCCCTTGTTCAATTATTTTTCTTATTCTTTGGACTACCAATGCTTCCAGGTGGAGGGATCACACTAAGTCCCATTACGGTTGCTATCCTTGGATTAGGTGTGCATTTTAGTACCTATATTTCTGAAATCTATCGGTCTGGTATTGAGGCAGTTGACAAGGGGCAATGGGAAGCATCTACCGCATTAAATCTATCAACAAAAGATAAATGGTTTAAAATTATTCTACCGCAGGCCATCCCGCCAACCATTCCGATGCTTGGAAACTACTTAATCATCATGTTTAAGGAAATCCCACTTACTTCATCGGTCAGTGTGGCTGGAATGCTATTAATGGCAAAAGAATTCGGAGCAGATCACTATGCTTATTTAGAACCATACACATTAGTCGCGCTCTTATTCTTACTCTTAAGCTACCCATCTGCTCTTCTCATTAAGAGATTGGAAATTAAGATGAACAGACGCTTTGATAAGAACAGTTCTGGCGGCGCCAAAAAACTTAGTAAGGGAGTGGCTTGATGCATGGCTGAACCGATTGTAAGATACAAAGACGTTCATAAATCTTTTGGAGATGTCGAGGTATTAAAAGGCATCGACTTAGAAATTAAACCCGCAGAAAAAGTTGCCGTTATCGGTCCCAGCGGATCAGGTAAAACAACAATTATCCGTATGTTAATGACATTAGAAGAACCAACCTCTGGCGTGATCGAAGTTGATGGTCAAAACTTGTGGCAAATGGAGAGAAAGGGTAAAATGGTGCGAGCCAACGAAAAGCATCTCCGTAGCATTCGAGGAGATATTGGCATGGTTTTTCAACACTTTAACCTTTTCCCTCATATGACCATTCTAGAAAATTGTATGACGGCGCCTATCCACGTAAAAGGAGAATCTAAGGATGAGGTTCAAGCACGTGCGATTGAAATGCTAGAAAAAGTCGGCTTAAGTGATAAGTTGGAAAACTATCCGAATCAACTTTCTGGGGGACAAAAGCAGCGTGTGGCCATGGCTCGTGCATTAGTTATGCGTCCAAAAGTAATGCTTTTTGACGAAGTTACATCCGCACTTGACCCTGAACTAGTAGGAGAGGTTCTTGAAGTTATTCGTGACATTGCCAAAGAAGGTGAAATGGCCATGGTCCTTGTCACTCACGAAATGGACTTTGCCCGCGACGTTGCAGACAGAGTATTATTCCTCGACGAAGGCGTTATCGCCCAACAAGGAACACCTGAACAAGTACTAGAACACTCCAACAACGAACGAATCGAATCATTCCTGAGCCGTTTCCGTTCCTAGGGGACAGGAACACCGGGAGGGACAGGAACGGGCGTTTCATTTTCCATCCTTTTCATAGTCCCTACGTCAAAAACAATGCAAAAAACTCTCTATCAAAGAATTTAAGATAATAAAAAAAGAGCTTGGATTCAAGCTCTTTTTTGTTGTGAAAATTATAATGGAGGTTAATCGAAAATGCTTGCTTCTTATTTTTATCCTCTTACCTTTACTGAGAGAATACGGTTCCACAATTAAGATGATTTTAGTTAGTCATATTGCCCTGAAATATTAGAGGCTCATCCACCTTGGTCTCCTTGTTCCTGTCCCCAGAGTAACCATTCTCACCCAGCAGATGCCTCCCCTCTTTTTTTATCCGATTTATGGTTGTTTTGGATAGACCAGTGGTTCTCGTTAATTGAGGGGTAGTTATTCCATTTAATTTTGTTAATTCTAAAACTATCGAGTCCCTTTGGTGTTTGTTCATTTTTTGCAGATTACTTTTATTTTCTACTCCTAGACATTTCAATTCTTCCAAGACCTCCTGGTCAGTTAATTTAGGGGTTGGTACATCATCTAAGAATTGATCTTCTAAAGATACTTTCATCTTCTCTTTAAACATAGAAATGGCTTTTTCTGGGTCTGGAGATAACAATTGAAGGGCTAATGAAGTGTCTATGATCGTGGAATGGTGGAAGTATTCATGGATACTTGTCCATTGACAAGTGAATACGTCCTTACTTAATCCAGCTTTGACAGGATTTTGATGAATATAACGAAGGACTGAAAGAAAATATGGTATGCTTTCGACATTCTCACTTCTAAATCTCTCTTGAAATAAATGTCCACTACGATCATATTTATTGTTATACCAAAGAACATAACTTGCACATATTCGTTGGACAATTCTCGATACCGACTCCTCTGACTCTTTTAACAATAAATGAACGTGATTATCCATTAAACAATACGCATATAGCTTAAAACCACAACTTTTTTTGTAGCGAACAACAGTAGACAAGAACCTCAACTTATCCTCCTCTCCCTCAAAAATAACCTGCCGATTAACACCACGAAAAATAATATGATACACACCATTACAACTCTTCTTCCTTGCTCCTCTTGGCATAAATGCACCTCACTTTATTTTGGGTATTTGGGGTCAGGAACTGCTGTCCCACATTTAATTAGTAATGGATTAGCTAAAGAAAGTCTAAGGATAGAGGGAAATTGAGTGTTCAAAAGGAACAGAAAAAATTTTGGGGGCATTTTAAAGTGGTCATTGAATACTATCTAACTTATACCTAATTTCTACTCTCCCTATGGTAATTCCTCCTCCACTAGAAAATAAAAAATTTCATTTGGATACAAGAAGTTTATCCTTCTGATAAATAAAAAAAGGGAAAAGGTAATCCTTTTCCCGGGGTCTTCCTAACTACTGAATTAAATCCCTATGGTTATTTTGGGTCTTTTGGTTCCTGTCCCCTACCGGTGTTCCTGTCCCTCCGGGTGTTCGTATCATAGGTGGAGAAACATATGTTTTTATCACCATTCTTCATCTAAAACGTTAACGTCCGATTGGTTCAAGGGCCTTTAGGTAATACCCTTAGGTGCTAACAATCAGTGGGGACGGCCACTGATTGAAGTTTCACTTTATGATAAACTAAGAACAGGAGAGGTGATATTATGGGATTCCTAGATGGATTTATTGGGAATGCATCAGAAGTTGATTTGAAAAATGTAGAGAAACAGTTAGAGCGTATTATCGCGGATCACGAGAAGATTGAAAAAGCTTATCAAGTCATCAGGGACATGCTTATTTTTACAAACAAGCGGTTAATTCTCGTGGACAAACAAGGGGTTACTGGAAAAAAAGCAGAGTACCACTCTATCCCCTACAAGTCTATTACTCATTTTAGCGTAGAGACAGCTGGAACATTTGACATGGATGCAGAACTGAAAATTTGGATTTCTGGAACACCTGAGCCAATCTCTAAGCAATTCCGTAAAGACGATAACATCTACGATATCCAAAAATCGATTGCTAACTTTATTACGCAGTAAAAGCAACCTACAAAGGTCTTGACTTCAAACGAGCTTGAATATTCCCAAGCTCGTTTGATTTTAGAAAAGGTTTATACAATATCAGCAAATTCCGCTCGCGATACTTCAGCTAAATCCTGTGGGCTCAATTTTAATTGCATCCCAATTTTCCCTGCACTAACAATAATAAAATCAAGCGCTGTTGCGGTCTTTTCTATATAGGTAGGGAAGGACTTCTTCATTCCAATTGGCGAGCAGCCACCACGAACATATCCAGTGATTCCAAGGAGTTCTTTTACCGCAATCATTTCTACTTTCTTTTGCCCCACTACTTTAGCTGCCTTTTTCAAATCAAGTTCCTTTGCGACTGGGACAACAAAGACGTAAAAGTCATTTCTTCCTGCCCTAGCTACCAAAGTTTTATAAACGTACTCATAAGAATAACCAATTTTTTCAGAAACAGAAATCCCATCTACCGATTCCCCATCCTTAATTTCGTATCTCAACAGTTCATAAGGAACCTTTTTCTGCTCCACCAAACGTACTGCATTCGTTTTTTCTGCTTTTTTAGCCATGATGCTACCCTACCCCCTTTATCTCACAAAAGTAATATAATCTACGTTAATGGGTTCAAGGTCATTTTCTCTTAACTTCCTATTGACCTGCCCTCGATGGTACTGACCATGCAATGCTATATGAATAAGAATGTCTTTAACTGACGTTTGGAATTCTGTTCCTCTACTATTTCTGTAGCTTACAATACGATCTAAATCCGTAAAAGTTAACTGATTAAGGTATTGGCGATATCCTTCTTGATTTTTTTCCGAAAGACCTTGACACTCCGTTAAACTAAACTCTGCCCATATGGGAAGTTCTGAACTATCCCTCTCTTCTAACCTCGCCAACCAAACCTGTTCAGCACAGAGAATATGAGCAAACAACTTCCTAGCCTCGTCATTATCTTGGGATTGAAAATTTCCTAAGATGCGCTCGTTCGACCATTTTAAATGGCTAAACATCCTTTGAATGGTTTCCATCAGAAATCTCTCCTTTTATTGGTCAGTTGACACGCTCGATTCATTCTATTCCATTAATTGTAACACTATATGGAATTTGCTTACAGATTCGTTTATGGATACCTTTTCTATCTACGATTCTTTTCCAAATATGTTTCATCCACCCTTCAGCAGGAAAAAGTGCTTAGAAGTTAATCCAAGCACTCTTTCAAAACTACTACTTTACCGGAATCCAAATTTCAGAATAATAATCTGAACTAGACGTATCTCCATCTGTATAAACTTCTAACTCAGGACCGCCTGCTGGCTGATATCCACTAGACGGAAACCATTCAGAAAATATTTGCTTCCATACCTTTTGGATGGCATGTGGCATAGCACCATGTACTTCAAAAACTGCCCACTTAGCTGCTGGAATATCAAGAAGCTCATATTCTCCTGAATCCCCACCTTCATGCTCCACACTAATCCAATAATCAATCACCTTAGACTGTGGCGTTGTTTTGTCCACACAGACACCCAAAAACCCCTTGATCTCTCCTTTTATGAACGGGAGTAATGAATCAGATGATCCACTTGCATTAAACTCGTCCCAAAACTTTGGAATCCCCACCAAGTTTTCCTCATTTACTAAAGAAAACTCCCGTCTAATCCCAACAACCTGAAATGCTTCTCTCTCCACCATTCTGTACCTCATTGGATCTGCTCCCTTCAAATTCACCTGAATCATCAGGCGTTGATAGAATTGTAGCTTTCCTTCTCCTTTTCGAGCTTCACTTGGTGAAACACCATGAAGTCTACGAAAAGCTTTAGTGAAAGCTTCTGGAGTTTCATAGCCATATTTGTAGGCAAGATCAATAATTTTGATATCTGTTCTTGTTAATTCTTCCGCAGCACAAGTCAGCCTCCTCCGTTTCAAATACTCTCCCACAGAAATGTCCGTTAAGATTGTAAACGTTCTTTGAAAATGAAACGGAGATACATTCGATTGTTCCGCTATCTCCTCAAGAGAGATATCCTCCAACAAATGATCTTCCATATAATTAATAGATTTTTGCAACGACTCAATAAACGTCATGGCCTTCACTCCTTACTTCAATTCTATCTCCACTAAAAAATAAAATCCTGTCCATTCCTGCTCACTTTTGGCAGGGTTTCTTATGAAACTACTTTACCTTGTAAATCGTATATTTTATATATAAATTGATCGGAGTTGATTGTTTATGAGTAAAGCAAGAATGGAAAGGCTTCTAGACTTAATCCACAAAATAGAACTGGAGACCTATGATAAAACAAAGAGGAAATTACAACTAGACAAAAGCAAACGAATCTTGGCTAGATTAGATGCTTATTCATCAGAATGTGAGGAATGCACTGAATTGCTTAACGAATGGGAAAGTGCACTCTCTGAACTCCATGAAAAAGCATCTTCTCCAAATGATACTGATAAAAAAAATCATTCTTTATTAATCAAAAAAAGCGTCTCACATTTACAAAGTACTCACAAACTTGTAGAAGAAGGTCATTACATGAGTATCTATATGACACTAGGGATGAGCATAGGCTTAGTCTTTGGTCTAACTATATTCGACAATCTTGCCCTTGGACTACCAATTGGAATGGTCTTTGGAATAGCACTAGGAACATCCCTAGATGCCGATGCAAAGAAAAAAGGGAAAACTATTTAGTTTTGAAGTTAGGTTAGGCATTTCTTGTTTCAGTTGGAAAGCACCTTGGCTAAACTTTGGAAATCCAAAAACAAGTATGCCATTGGTGATCATCACATCACTGTTCTGACCCAATTTATTCTTCTCCCAATCTGTAATAACAAGATTAGGATATTCTTGTCTAATTTTATTGAGATAGGATGTAGTATTCATTAGCAACCTTCACAGATGTTAATTAATATTAACCCAATATTAACCATGTTCAAATAAATATGCATATTAATTGCCCTTGTGCAAAAAATACCCTTAAAAAAGGGGCTACGTAATGAACACTTTACAACTAGCGGTCGTTATAATTCTTGTCACAGGTCTTCTATTGACTATATGGATAGGCAGAAATGTTGCGAGGAGAAAAAGTGAATATGATTACGAAACGAAAGCAACGGAACTAGCTAAGAAATCCAGCATATTTAACCCAGTTTTTCTTACGTACATAATTGTCCTTGGTGGTATTTTGATCTTTGTTCTATATATGGCTTTATGACGATAAAAAGCTTGAGTTCATCTCAAGCTATTTCGGCATTTTATTATAGTACATCAACTATTATTCTCCTCAATTCCTAACTGAATAAGCTCATCAATATTTCCAAATTCTAAAATGACAATTCCGATAGCTTCATTTTCTGTTTTCCACTTTCCTTTAATTCGTTATATTTGTCTTCCATATTGGCTAGCAATTCTTGTTTTAAATTCTCTACTTCCTTGTCTTTGCCAATGTGCAAACATATTGTCCAGATAATTAATGATGGTATCCATCTGCAAAATCCACCCTTCTAATTTAAAAATGTCACAACTACTACGACAGGTAAAGTAATTTTTGGACATTACCAAAAAAACACTAAATTGTACTGAACTAAATTACCATATATAAAATTTTTGTGTTATGGTCATTGCATGTATGATTTTCATAAATGGTAGAAAACATAAGGATATGTGTTTTACATAATTTATTTGGAGGTTTAATCATGGAAAAAATTGAAGTCGGTGAAGTTTTTACAATTGCAGATGAATCAGACGAAGAGCAATTGGTAGAGGTGCTAGCAGTAGCCACCATGGAAGGTACTGATTATGTTGGCGTTAGTTTTGTCGATGACATACAAGATGATGCAGAAGAAGAAGTTGATGTATTTTTTCTAAAGGTAGATGAAAACGGAGATCTAGACTCAATCGATAGTGATGAGGAATTCGAAAAAGTAACACAGGCTTTTGATGAACTTTTTACTGAAATTGAGGAAGAAGAAGGCGACGAATAGTTTTTAATTCAGGGAGGTTTTAAAATGGAAAAAATTGAAGTCGGTGAAGTTTTTACAATTGAAGAGGAAAATGGAGAAGAGAATGAGGTTGAAGTGCTAGCAGTTGTCACTCTAGAAGGAACAGATTACGTGGCAGTCAGCTTTGTTGAAGATCTACAAGTCGGAGAAGAAGACGATATAGATGTTTTCTTCTTAAAAGTGGACGAAGAGGGAGACCTCGATGCTGTTGAAAGTGAAGAAGAATTTGAAAAAGTATCGGAGGCATTTGATGCTATCATGGAGGAAGATGAGGAAGAATAATAATTCTCCCTATCCAATCTAATGATTCAGTATAAAGACTTGTCCCAGTGAACCTCTCCAACCAATTGCTTACGTAATTTGATGGAGCATCCCTTATCTTGAATACAGTGCAAAACAAGCGCGATTAAGACTAATTAACGAAGATAAAGTTTGTGATGTTCTTTTTGCCACTACAGGAACTTTTGTCTGCAAGGACAACCATGAATTTTCAGACATGGATTTTTGATATGCCTGAATAAAATAACGAGCTGCTATATTATAACTAGCTGACAGATCAGCATGATAGACCTTGCCCATAGTGAACGTGGCAAGGTCTTTTTTAAAAGAAAAGTATAAAATTTGTCTAGCTCCAGCAAAAGAGCTTCATCGAGTAATCTTCGGAGTTTTTACCCCGAGTAATCGCAGGAAGGAAAGCTACTTAGAGCTACTTCGCAGAAACAAGCGATTTTCTTATTTCGAGGATGGACTCTAGAAATAGTATACCTGCATAATGGGCCATTTCTTCGACTTTGTGTTGAATCGCCGTT
>JAWJLM010000041.1 GCA_040191315.1 Bacillaceae bacterium S4-13-56
ATTTCGAGGATGGACTCTAGAAATAGTATACCTGCATAATGGGCCATTTCTTCGACTTTGTGTTGAATCGCCGTTTTACGCCAATAACGTAATTTGAAACAAAGTTTCTTAGCACTCCAAAAACTTTTCGGTATCTTCATTTTATCTAGGAATTCCTTCGAAGACAACGACATCACAATTATATTCTTTGGCGAACTTTACAATTTAATGCGAAGTATGGTTAATAATTTGTTTCTGTAACCCATTAATCATTAGATGCAGTTACCCAACCAGATGGACGTTGTACTTTACGCAATTTATTCGTTAATCGAAACAAAGTAAGCCCCCAATCAAACAACGCATATAAATACGCAGCGCCTCCTGGTACGATGAATGTATCAATTTAAGGAGGTGCTTTTCATATGCCAGAACAAAAACTTACCGTCGCCCCCGTTACATTACATTCCGAAAATAAAGGTCCATATTCATCCGCGTCATCAACAGCCTCTTCCAATAACGCTTGCACGATCAAAGCAGCAAACTTAGAAATTCCCTTCCCCAATGGCGTGGATGAGCACATCATTCAAACGGTTATGAGGGAACTGAAACATCTGTGAAACAAGATTATACAAGTGTGACAAATATTTTCATCATTTGCGGAAAGACTGACATGCGAAAAGGTATTGATGGATTAGCCACATTAATTCAAGATTCATTTGAACTGGACCCATATGGTGATCCCATTTTCTTATTTGCGGGATCGAGTAAAGATCGCTATAAATATTTGTATTTCGACGGTGGTAACGGTGTTGATTTCTATGAATATATAAAGAAACTTTTTACGGATCTACCGAATCAGGGCATCCAACAAAACCCTAAAATTTTAGATCAATATATGCCCTGTTCCAAAAAGATTCGGGCAGAATGTAGCAAATAACCGAAATAGGCCGTAAATCCGATTGAAAAAATCAGGAAGTACGCTATTTGTGATGCGCACCAGATTGATATATTTTTTTATAATTGGACTTACTCCCAATCAACAGATTCACATTCGAAATTCAACATCAACTGTATGGGGAACTTCTCTTATTTCTGCGGCATTACAGACAGCTGGTGTCGAGAGTTCCCGAATCTAGTTTAGCAAAGGAAGAAAGAGATAATGCGAAATTATTAATTAGACAATTTAACCGTGATGATTTAGTGAGCATGGATAAAGATATAGCGGAATTTATGAATATAAGATTAGGAGCATCACATAGGCGATAAGTTTATAACATTAAAGAGAGGATGTCACCAAGTAGCTTGGGACACCCTCTTTTTTCATAAAAGTAACTATCGCTTTAAATTTTTACTGATATATTGTGTGATTTTTCTCAACTCTACAGCAGTCGGTCTGCCAAACGGACTTGTTTGTCTTTGTTGATATAGTAGGTTACCATCCTCGTTTACTAAAAAATAAGCTGGCTCCCCATGTGCACCGTGATCGTCATAAGGGTCATTTTCACTATGATAATGCACTTTATATGCTTTTAAAGCCTCATGATTTTCATCTGAAAGAACAGGAAATGTGAATTTATGTTCATTGACCATTTCTTTTAGAGCATCTAACTTATCAGTTGAAATCGTGGTAATATGAATATTCTTTCGATCAAAATATTCTTTGCTTTTCTCAAGTTCTTCTAACTCTGCCTTACATGCAGGACACCATGAACCACGGAAAAAGATGATTAAATGCCATCCCCCTTTTTCCTTTCGATAGGAGCTAAAATGATAGTTCTCTCCAGATACTGCTGGAAGCGTAAAGTCTGAAACCGATTTGCCAAGTTCAAATTCAGCCATAGTAATTCCTCCTTTTTTAATTGATTCCCAATAGATTATCACCTGAAACACTAATTTAATGTAAGCAATCTTACAATAATGTGATGGGTGTAAGCTAGCTTACACCCTTAAAATATAGTGGTTTCAGTTAAAAGATGAGAGGGGAATAATAGTAATATAAATAAACAAATTGGAGGAGAACTTAATAATGAGTAAATTAAAGGTACTATTTTTAAATGCTAGTCTAAAAAACAGTAGTGAAAAATCACACACAGAAGCTCTCTATGATGAGGCAAAAACTCTTTTTGAAAGAGAAGGGGTAGAATCTGAAAGTGTAAGGCTAGCAGATTATCATATTCCATATGGAATCAGTGGTGACATGGGGAATGGAGATGAATGGCCAAGCATTTTAGAGAAGGTAAAAGAGGCCAATATAGTAATAATCGGCACTCCTCTTTGGTTAGGAGAAAAAAGTAGTTTAGCAACACTTGCCATTGAACGTCTCTATGGAAGTAGTAGTGAAACAAATCAGAAAGGCCAAGCAATCTATTACAATAAGGTAGGTGGCGTTATCGTTACCGGTAATGAAGATGGGGCAAAACACGCATCTGCTTCTATTTTATACGGACTATCACATATTGGGTTTGTTATCCCACCGAATGTAGATGCTTATTGGGTTGGTGAAGCTGGTCCAGGTCCTTCCTTTATCGAAGCGAATGGTAAGGAGAATGATTTCACTAAAAAACATATAGAAATGTTATCTTATAATACATTGTACTTAGCAAAACTATTAAAAGAGAACCCAATTCCTGCTAAAGGAAATCAACTAGATAGCTAATTTTGAAAAAAAGTAAGAAGGTAACTAAATCTAATGATTTAGTTACCTTCTTTTCGTAGGCTATTTTATTACTTTTCTAAAGGCTGTGTTATCGTTCATTGTTGATAATTGCAATTGTCAAAACTATTGTTCTATAATGATGGTAAAACTAGGAAAAAAGCAGGGGGAACCAGTGAACGTTAGGGATATTCTAAGTGCTATACAAGTACTTAACCCAGGAGACAAACATTGCTTACGAGCTTATTTGATAGATGCTCTTACTGCATCCTCCTCAACAGGTAATGTATTACATGAAATTTCTGAACGCAAGAATAAAGAAGGCTATCACTGCCCTGATTGTGATTCAGAACATATCGTTCGAAATGGGACATACACAACTCTCGTTGATGGTGAGGGAATTAATAAGCAACACTACCTTTGTAAAGCATGTAAAAGGACTTTTACTGATCTCACAAATACTGCTTTGTATAGAACTCGCCGTTTAAATAAATGGGTTAGATTTGTTGAATGTATGATAGAAGGATATTCCCTACGCAAATCAGCAGAATTAATGAAGGATGAACATTCGAATGAGGATGACATTTCTTTTGTCATTTTATTCTACTGGAGACACAAGTTACTTTCTGCGTTAAATAAAATGGATATTACTAACTTTCAAGGTATTGTTGAAATGGACGAGACTTATTTTTTATACTCTGAAAAAGGATCTAGACGTATTAAAGACAGAGAACCTCGAAAAAGAGGAGAAGCTGCTAAAAAGCGTGGGATAAGTAATGAGCATGTTTGTGTATTAGTGGCAAGGGATCGAGATAAAATTACCTTTTCACAAGCATTAGGTATGGGCGATTAACAAAAGAACAATTAGACAAAGCAATCGGACATAAACTATCCGATAAAAACGTATTATGTACTGATTCTTGGCGAGCTTTCAAAACCTATGCAACTGAAAAAGGCATGGTTATTTATCAATTCAAATCTGATGGTAAAATCCGTACTAAGGGGATTTATCACATTCAGAACGTCTTAGCTATCACAGTAGACTAAAAGGGTGGATTAAACGCTTTAAAGGTGTAGCAACGAAGTATCTAAATAATTATCTTACTTGGTTTCAGGTATTAGAAACTATTCATCATCAGAGAAATGAAGTAAATATAAAAGATTTCATAATTAACTATGTGTAAAATATTTCTCGAGGGTAATTAGAGCTA